>JAUZRX010000046.1 GCA_030949985.1 Acidobacteriota bacterium | reverse complement strand
CTGGGAGAAGGTCCTGCCGCAGGCGCAGCAGTGGAAACGCGGGACGCGCCTTCCGTCACACTTGCGGTCGTAGAAGCCGTGTCTCCTGAAGGCGAAGGGCGCGGGGCGGTCCGGGGCGTTGGAGGGGCAGTGCCGGATGGGACAGCGCGCAGGGAGGAACGCCTCGGGGGGTATCTTTTCGATGGGGATCTCGGGCCAGTCCATGCCCCGTGGGAGAGCAAGAGCGGGGCCAGTTTGAACCCGCGCTCGGGCGCGGAGTTTGAGGACGAGGCGTCCGCATGCGGACAGGTGCCGCGGACAGGGTCCGGACACCCCCGGCGGCTTGCGCCCCCCCCCGGCCCCCGGGGCCACGGGGTACATTCTTCGCTCCACGGTGGGGAAAGTGAAGCGGCGGGGAAGGGGGGGCCCGCCGCTTCGGTGAGACCTGACCGGGTGGTGGTAGAAGGGGGGATAGGGACCGGCCAGACCCCGTGTCAGAGCTGAATGAGTGCTGTGAACCCGGTGCTAGGCGCCCAGCGTCTCCTTGACGGTCTTCTGCAGGTACTGGACCATCTCGGCGTCGGGTGAAGTGACGGTGACGAGCACGCCGCCCTCGACCATTTTGACCTGACGCTCGACGCCCTTGGCCTTGGTCGGGCACTGGCCCTTGCAGCTGACGATGTCCTTCTGGTTGGCCTGGAGGGTTTTGAACAGCTGCTGGGTGCTGGCCGGATCCTGGGTGGCGAAGAGAATCTTCACGCCGTTGTCGAGATTGGTAATGGTCTTCTGGACGTTCTTGGTGGCGCATTTGACGCAGAAGCCCTTGGCCATCTCGCTGTTGGCCTTACTGCAGCAGCCCGCATCGTTGCCGCAGGCAAGAACGGGGGCGCTCAAGGCGAAGGCGGCGAGAATGGCGATGATCAGAAAGCGCTTCACGGTGGTTCTCCTCTGGCGTTTTTGTTGGCTGTTTGCCATGTTTCTACTTTGCTGTTCGGGCTTGTCGCCGCTCGATCCGGGAAGCCGGTCCTGATCAGCGCCCCGGAGCGGTCGATAGCCATACTACGGCGGGGCAAGCAGGTGGGCTATAGGCAAGGGGTAAAACGGCTGTAAACGAGTTGTAAAGGGGCGCGGGGCCCGGGGGGCCGATAGAATCGCTGTCCTTTGCCGCCGCGGCGGCGCGAGGTGCCACCTGATGAAGAAGATCCTCGTTCTGGGCGCTGGTCAGAGTTCACCCTTTCTGATCCGCTACCTGCTGGACCGTGCCGATCGGCACGACTGGTTCGTCACCGTCGCGGATCGAGACGACGCCCTCGCCGCCCGACGCACGGAGGACCATCACCGCGCGAGCCACCTGGCCCTGGACATGAGCGACACCCTGGCCCTGTCGGCAGAGATCCGGAATGCGGACCTGGTCGTGAACTTCATGCCGCCCCGCTTCCAGCCGCTGATCGCCTGGGAGTGCGTCCAGCAGGGCCGAAGCATGGTCTCGGTTTCCTATCGCAACGAGGACTTGCGCCAGCTCGACGCCGACGCCCGCCGCAAGGGGGTGCTGTTGCTGCCGGAGATGGGCCTCGACCCGGGGATCGACGTCATGACCGCAGCCGAAATCGTCGATCGGGTGCGCCGGGCCGGCGGCCGGATCGAGAGCTTCGAATCCTATGGCGGGGGCTTGCCGGCGGTGGACTGCGAGTGCAACCCCCTGCGCTACGTGATCACCTGGAACCCCCGCAACGTGGTGATGGCCGCGGAGGAGGGGGCCCAGTACCTGCTCGACGGCAAGATCAAGATCGTTCCCTGGCACCATGTCTTCGATCGTTCCTGGCGGGTGGAGGTTCCGGGGGTCGGCACGCTCGAGGGTTATCCCAATCGGGATTCCCTGTCCTACCAGCAGATCTTCGGCCTCGATCACGTGCACACGATGATTCGCGGCACCCTGCGCTACCCCGGCTGGAGCGAGACCTGGGGCCAGATCGTCAAGCTCGGTCTGCCCAACGAGCACCTGCGTATCCCCTCGCTCGAAGAGCACTCCATGGCGGAGATCGTCGAGATGTTCCTGCCTCGCAGCGCTTCGGGGGCCAATCTGCAGGCCCGGGTGGCCAACTTCCTGGGCATCAGTCCCACGGGGGCCATCATGCGCAACCTGGAATGGCTCGGCCTGTTCGACACCGAGCCTCTGGGAACCGGTGGGCAGACATCCGCAGAAGTGCTGATCGGCCTGCTCGAGCGGAAGTTGGCACTGCCGGCGGAAGGCCGGGACATGGTCGTGCTGCACCACGTGCTGGAGGTGCGCTATCCGGACGACGGCGATCGCCGTGAGCGCATCACGGCCACTTTCACCGACAAGGGTGTTCCCGGTTCGATGACGGCCATGGCGCGCTCCGTGGGCAACCCCGCCGCCATCGCGGTGGAAAAGATGCTCACCGGAGAGTTTCCCCTGACCGGCTGTCATATTCCGACCCATCCGGCGATCTACGAGCCGGTGCTGGCGGAGCTGAGAGGGGCGGGCCTGGCCTTCCACGAGCATACCGAGCCTCTCTGACGCGATGCACCGGGTCGGAGCCTGTTGCCCGCCGGCCCGGCGGACCGTAGCTTGCCGGCGAGGGCCCATTGAGCATGCCGCAAGCCATCACCCAGCGACTCGAGTCTCTCGCCTGCCGGAAGAACGAGACCTGGCAGGGGGGACTGCTCCGCTTGCCGATCTGGGTCGAGGACGACAGCGGCAGACCCTTCCGACCCTGGATTGCGGCCTGGGTCAGCCTGCGCACCGGTCTGACAGCGGTCTCCGAGCCGGCGGCCCGGCATGAACTGGGGCCTGCGCGGCTGCTGGCGTTGCTCGAGGAGTTCGCGGGCGACACGGCCCGAGCCGGCTACCTGCCCGGCACCCTGGTGGTGCGGGGCTCGGAGTTGGCCGAGGCGGTGCGCCGCGGGGTGCCGGCGGGGAGGATCCGGGTGCTGGTGGACGAGAGCGCCGCGTTGTCCGCGCCCCTGGCCGCCTGTCTCGAACCCTTCCGCGAAGAGGAACGACTCGACGGGGCTCTCGAGCAGCCCGGCATGGACCCGGGGGTGCTGCGGGCCTTTGCCGATGCCGCCTGCCGTTTCTACCGGGCCGCGCCCTGGCAGCGTCTGACCGACCAGGATCTGCTCCGGGTCGGTCGGCCGACCGCCGGCGGGCTGCCCGCCCATCTGGTGGTGCTCGGCGCGGCCGGGATCGATCGGGGAGCTTTCTTCTTCACTTCCGCCGAGGCGCACCGGCACCTGGGGCAGGGCGGCCTGGGAGCGCTGATGGAAGCCGGGGAGAGTTGCTGGCTGATCACTTTCTCGCCGATTCACGAGTTGCCGATCAGTGATGCGGACCTCTTCGAAGACCTGGACCTGCCCGTCGCCGCCGCCGCCGCCTACCCGGTGGCCCTGGCCTTCGAGGGGGGTGTTCACCTGCGCCGACTCGAGGGCCGGGAGCTGGCCTGGGTGGCCGACCTGCTGACCGTGCTCGCCGAGGGAAGCTGGAGTCCCGACGGTCGGACCCTCCGCGGCCGGGTGGGGGACCGCGACTACAGGCTCTCGATGTAGGCGTCGATGGCTTCGCGGGCCTGGTCGGCGACCTGGCGGATCCTTTCGAAAAGGCGCTCGGCTCCCGTCTTTCCGCCCCAGTCCCGGACCCGCAGGATGCGAGCGGGTTCGGTGAGATACTCCCTTTCGATCACGTCGGTACCCGCCACCGAGACCCGGTAGGCCGAGCGCAGGGCGACGAAGAAGTCATTGGCCGCCCGCAGCCGGGCGAATACCTTCCGCCGGGAAGGATCCTGGCGCGAGAGCGCTTCGACCACCTGCTCTTCCGGCGGAAAAGCCAAGCCCGCCCGGGCCTTGGCCATGGCGAAGACCAGGTCGATCTCCCGCATGCCGCCGGGCATCTCCTTGAGGTGGATCATTTCTTCGGGAAGGGGGCGGAACAGGCGGCGGCGTTCGGCGAGCTCCTCCAGGGTGCGCTGAACGAAGGCCTCGGCCCTGTCGAAGACGAAGGGGGCGAGGATGCGAGCCTCCATCACCTGGGCCACCGCACTCGAGCCGATCACCATGTGTCCGCCCACGAGCTGGTGCAGGTCCACCAGCAGGTCTTCCCGGGTGCTGCCGAGGAAATCCGCCAGCTCGTCGAAGGCCATCACGAAACGCCCGAAGCGTCCGGAAATGTGGTACTGGGCGATGATGCCGCGTCGAGCGATCTGCCGGTTGAGGCGGGCGACGGCTTTTTCCGCCAGCCGCGTTTCTTCCGCTTCCCGCGAGTCGATCACCGCGATCACGTCGTAGTCTTCATCGTAGGGGCGGCGCCGGGCGTGGCCGCCGGCCAGGAAAAGCCCCAGGCGGTCACGGTGCAGCATGCGGGTCCCGGCTTCCTGCTCGACCTGGCGCAGGCAGATGTCCAGTGTGCTCCGCAGGTAGCGTTCGGTCATTTCGCTGAACTCCTGCCGCACCCGGTCCGATTTCCTGCCCCGCAAGGTGCTCACCGCGATGCGCAGGAATTCCATGTCGTAGTAGTCACCGAGCAGGGCCTTCTGTTTTTCCCGGTCGAGCTGTCTTTCGGCTTCCGCGTGCCGGCCCTGGGCCAGAGTGCCCAGCGCCCGATCGTCACTCAGCGCGAGCACGGTCGCCGGATGGCGCACGGTCAGCCGCGCCAGCACGCGTTTGATGTAGCGGCTCGAGCGGCGATGGATGCGCACCAGGTCCCGCAGGCGGTCCCGGGCGGCGGCGACCATGGAATCCCCGATGGGGTCGTCCAGCTTGTCGTGCAGGCGGGCGAGCTGGTCGCGGTCGAGAGTCAGCAGCAGGCGGTTGGTCAGATCGGGGTAGAAGCGGAAGACCCGGGAGATGGCGCGCACATCCTCGTGGCGCCGACCGAGGCGTTCGAGATAGGCGTCGGTGATCTCCCGGGCCGGGTCGATGCCCGGCCGCCCGCGGCAGCGTTCGGTGAGCCAGATCAGCAGGTTGAACAGGGCGTAGGGAGCCAGGCGCCCCCAGTCGGCGTACTCCTGGGCGAAGCGGCGGCGTTCGCCGGGGCGGGCGCCCACGTAGTCGGCGACGAAAGCGTCGAGCAGGGCGCTGTCGGGATCGGCGAAGGCCTCGAGCAGGTCGTCCCAGAAGCGTACGCCGCGGAAGGCCCGGGCGCCCAGGGCCAGCTCCAGGGCCGGGCGCAGGGGACGTCCGCCGCTGCCCTCCCCTCCCATCCAGCGGGCGAAGCGGCTCTTCTCACGCAGGTGCCGGGTGACCGCGTCCATCAGCGGCTGAGTCGCCTCGCGCACCTCTCGTACGGCTTCCTGGTAGTGCACCAGGAGGTGATCGGCGGCTCGGAACCCGATGCCGTCCTGGTAGCCCATCACCGCCGCCACCCGGTTGAGCTGTTCCCGGCCTCGGGGCGAATCCACGTCGATGGCCTCTTCCTGGGCGATCAGGAGCTGGACCACGTGACGCAGGGTTTCGAGGAAGAGCAGGCTGCGGTCGAGGCGCGCGATCCAGGCCCGCAGCTCGGGTCGCACCGAGCGGAGAGCCCTCAGCAGTTCGCGGGTGCGGGTACTGTCGAGCCCTTCGATGGTCTTGAAGGAGAGCGTCAGGGCCATGATCAACCGCAGGGCGTCGTCCTTGGGGTTGATCGACCCGGCGGGGGCCGGCCGCAGCAGCAGCGAGCGGATCTCGCCCAGCAGGGAGCGCAGATAGAGTTCGTGGCGGGAATTGTCCTCTCCGGGGCGATAGATGAATGGAGCGATGACTTCCTGCACCAGTCGCCGGTAGAGTCCCCGGTTACCCACCAGGGGTTCGGCCCGCATCAGTTCGGTGACCACCACGAAATCCAGTCGGCCCCGGTGCAGCAGGCGCGAGAGTTCCGCGGGCGACAGGCAGTAACCGTGGGCGCCGACCCGTTCGGCCAGGTAGTGGTCGAAGGCGCTGGCGTGGCGCAGCATCTGCACCGTCAGCCGGCCGAAGACCCGGTCGAGTTCCTCCCGCGCCTCGCTGCCTTCGTCGAGCACGGCCACGTCGATGTCGTCCTGGTGGCCGCGGGTGCCTACCGCGCAGATCACGAACGGCGCGGCCAGGTGGGGCGGGATCAGCAGCCGCAGCACCCGGCGGATGTAGGCCGAGACGAGGGAAGTGAACTCCTCCTCGGTGCGGCGAATGAACGCCCGGTACGCCTTGCGGGGCTCGGGCCGCTCGGCCAGGTCCATCGCCAGGCGCTCGAGGGAACGCGACCCGAAGTGCAGGTACTGGATGCTGTAGTAGGTGCCCAGCAGGGTCAGGGCTTCCTTGGGATCCCGGCCGGCCTCGGCGACCTGCTGAAAGGCTTCCTTCAGGGCGGGCGAGGTGCGGTCCAGGGGAACCCGCTGCAGCGCCCCCGCCTGTTCCAGGCGCTCGAGGAGCAGGTCGCCGTATTTCTCCGCCGCCCGCAGATGCTTGCGTGCGTGGTTGCCCAGGGGGCGCGTGCGGTCGATCAGTCTCCGGAGGACGTCGCTCATCACCGCTCCACCGGCGGGACTTCGCCGGGTCGTTGCGAGCCCCGGTAGATCAGCTCACTGTCGGCGCCACTTCTTCCGCGGTGGCCAGACCGGTGCGGAAGGCCTCGAGGTTGAGTTCCTCGGTCCCCCGCGGGACACGGGCCAGGATCGCTTCTTCCGCGGCCTTGACGCTGACGGCGCCGGAAAGCTTCACGATCACGCCCACGGCCACGATGTTGGCCACGATCGCCCGGCCGATTTTCTCCCTGGCGATGCGGATGAAGGGCACCTGGATCACCTTCCAGGCACCTTCGGGAAGGCGGGTCGCCGCGTCGGCATCCACCAGCAGCAGGCCGCCGGGCTTGAGGTCGTGGTGGTACTTGTCCAGGGCTTCCTGGGTCAGGGCCAGCAGCAGGTCGAGGTTCTCCGCCTTGGGGAAATCGATCTCCCCGTCGGAGATGATCACTTCCGACTTGCTCGCGCCGCCGCGGGCCTCGGGACCGTAGGATTGGCTCTGGGTCGCGTTACGGTCGTCGTAGATCGCGGCCGCCTCGGCGAGGATCTTGCCTGCCAGGACCAGTCCCTGGCCACCTTCGCCGCTCAGGCGCATTTCGTAACGAAAGCTCATTTCGCCTCCCGTCACTTCGCACCGACCGGCGAAGTGGGCGACGGCGTGCCGCCGAGACTCTCCACCAGCCGGGCGTAGCGCTCGGTGTACTCGGGCCGGGATTCGTCGTCGACGAAGACCCCGGTGACGATAGCATTGTCGGGCAACTCGTCGCCCAGCCGCTCGGCCTTGGCGACGGAAACCGAACGGCGCTTGAGATCCTCGACCATGTCCACCGGGTTGGCCATGCGGTTGCGGCGGCCATAGGTGGTGGGGCAGGGAGTCATCAACTCCACCAGGGAGAATCCCTTGCGGGTGATGGCCTTCTCGATCCACTTGTCCATCAGCGCGGGCTTGGCCACCGTCTCCCGGGCCACGAAGCTGGCCCCGGCCGCCGCGGCCAGCCGGGCGATGTCGAAGTTGGGCTCGATGGCGCCGAAGGGAGCGGTGGAGGCCCGGTCGCCGGCTGGGGTCGCGGGGGATGCCTGGCCGCCGGTCATGCCGTAGATCCAGTTGTTGTAGAGCAGCACCGTAATGTCGATGTTGCGCCGGGCGGCGTGGATGAAGTGGTTGCCGCCGATGGCGCAGGCGTCGCCGTCGCCGGTCACCACGATCACGTGCAGCTCGGGCCGGGCCATCTTCACGCCGGTGGCGAAGGCCAGGGCGCGACCGTGAGTGGTGTGCAGGGTGTTGAAGTCCACGTAACCCGGCGTACGGGAGGAGCAACCGATGCCCGAGACCATGCAGACCTTGTCCTGTTCGAGGCCGAGGCGGTCGATGGCGCGCAAGATGGCCTTGAGGACGATGCCGTCTCCGCAGCCCGGGCACCAGATCAGCGGGAACTTGTCGAGGCGGAGATACTTGTTGTAGTCGATGAGCTTTTTCGCCATGGGTCCCTCCGGGCCGCGCCTAGCGGCTCGCCTTCTCGATCTGCTCGAGCACTTGTCCCGGACGGATCGGCTGTCCATCGATACGGGAGAGCGGAATCACCGGGCACGCGCCCGCCACGGCCCACTCCACCTCGTGGGCGATCTGCCCGAGGGCCATCTCGGGGACGATGATGGCCTGGACCTGGGAGGTCAGCTCGCGGATTTCCTGGTCGGGGAAGGGCCAGATGGTGCGCGGCCGCAGCAGTCCGGCCTTGATCCCGCGGGCCCGCGCCTCGCGCACGGCCTGGGCGGCGGAGCGCGAGGTGGAGCCGTAGGCGAAGACCAGCAGCTCGGCGTCGTCGGTTTCTTCCCGCACGACCTGGACGATGTCGGCCCGGGCCTGGTCGATCTTGCGGTGCAGGCGGAGGGCCAGCTTCTCGATCTCCGCAGGATTGTTGGTGGGAAAGCCGGTTTCGTCGTGGGCCAGGCCGGTGACGTGGAAACGGTAGCCGTCGCCGTATGCGGCCATCGGCGGGACGCCCGACTCCGTGTGCCTGTAGGGCAGGTACTCGGAAGGCGGGCAGTCGGGACCGACCCGGTCGAGGACTTCCACCGATTCCGGAGTGCGAAACTTCTCTTCGGTGTGCCCGAGAATTTCGTCGAGCAGCAGGATCACCGGGGTGCGGTAGGTTTCGGCCAGGTTGAACGCGCGGATGGTCAATTCGAAGGTCTCGGGGACCGAGTTGGGAGTCAGCACCACGATCGGGTGATCGCCGTGGGTGCCCCAGCGCGCCTGCATCACGTCGCCCTGGGAGGGCATGGTGGGCAGCCCGGTGCTCGGTCCGCCCCGCATCACGTTGACCACCACGCACGGCGCCTCGGCCATGCAGGCGAAGCCGAGGTTTTCCTGTTTGAGCGAAAAGCCGGGGCCCGAGGTGGCCGTCATGGCCTTGGCCCCAGCCAGCGACGCGCCCACGACCGCTCCCATCGCGGCGATCTCGTCTTCCATCTGGATGAAGCGGCCGGAACGGCGGGGCAGGGCGTGACAGAGGTGCTCGGCGATCTCCGACGACGGCGTGATGGGGTAGCCGGCGAAAAAGGTGATGCCGGCCGCCAGCGCGCCGTGAGCGCAGGCCTCGTTGCCCGACATCACCCGGACCTTGGGCTCGAGCTTGATGGTGGTCATCGGCGCCCCTCCCGGGCCTTGGCGGCCATTTTCTCCATGGGGACAGGGGGATCGATCTCGATGGCGAAGTCCGGGCACATGGCCTCGCACATGCGGCAGCGCGTGCACTTGTCCACCGAGACGATGGAAACCACCGGTCCCTTCATCTCGATCGCCTGGGGCTTGCAGAAATCGACGCAGATGCCACAGCCCTTGCACCACGCGATGTTGATCACGATTTCCGCGGGCGGTTGGTCTTTCTTCCTGATGCCGGCTGAGGGCGGTTTTTCCTGGTTGACAGAGTCGGATGAACTCATGGGCGTGATCCGGCACGGGGGGATGGGCCGCCGGCATGGATGCCGGACCTGGACGAAGGTCCCCTGGGGCCTCGCCGGTGCCACGGACCCCTCGGTGCGCCCGCAGCCGGCATAACCAAGGTGTAAGATTAGCTCCACTCCTAATCGTTTGCACACCAAATTTAGGGGATTTCGAAGCTCGGCCGCTGTTCGTGTTCGGAGGCGGGCAAAAAATCCTTTTCTTCCCGGTGATTGGCCGTAAATTCAGGCTCCGGCCCGCCGCATGCCGGTGCATTTTGGTCCGGGTTCAAGTCCTGAATTCTCTCACCGGAGGCTGACGTGCTGCGCCGAGCGAGTCGCCGGGGAGGGCTGTCGCCTTTCCCCGCCACTGTTGTTTGCTTGCTGTCCTCCCTGTTCCTCGTTTCCTCTGTGAGCCTCGCGGCCCTGCCGGGGGTCCACCTGCCGGGGGTGGCCGGGATCCGTCCTGAGCTGTTGGCTGGATCCCTTGCCGACGGTGGCCTTTTGGTGGTGGCTTTCGACCCGCAGGTCGATGATCGCCGGCGCCGGGCGCTGGTGCGGGGGCTCGGAGGCCGGGCGCTGCAGGCCATCGCCGACCATGGCCTGCTGGTGCACCTGCCGGCCGCCAAGGTGGGCTCCCTGGCCGCGCGGCCGGAGGTGCGCGGGATCGAGGCCTTTCACCCGGGTTGGCGCCTGGCCCCCCCGTTGAGGGACGCGACGACCTTGAGCGCGGGCACCGAGTTGCGTCTGACGACGGCCTCTTTCATGGGCGACCGGGCCCTGCGCCGGGCGGTGAGGGGCACCGGAGCCGAGGTGCTCGAGCAGTGGCCGAGTGGGCTGCGGGTCCGGGTCGCGAGCCTCGAGCAGGCCCTGGCTCTGGCCCGGCTGGACGGTGTACTTTTCGTCGAGCCGCGGGTCGAGGCCCGGCTCTACAACGACTCGAGCCGGGGCATCTGCCAGACCAGCGAGGTCGGTAACGAAAGGGTCCATCAGCAGGGCATTCGCGGACTCGACGAGATCATCGCGGTGATGGACTCGGGGATCGACACGGGGCACTGCTGCTTCGACGCCGGCGGCAAGATCGTCGACAACCGGGCCTGGGGCGGGGGCGTGCTGGGAGCGTTGTGCGGCAACGACCACGGCACCCATGTCAGCGGCACCGCGGCGTGCTCCAATGCCGGCGACCACGACGGGCTGGCCCCGGAGGCCAAGATCATCCTGCAGGACATCCAGGCCGGGGGTTTTGCGGCCTGCACCCTGGGCTCGGTCTCGCCACCTTCCGACCTGGCCAGCGCCTGGAGTGACGCCTACGGCCAGGGGGCGCGGATTCACACCAACTCCTGGGGCGGAGGAGGCAACTTCTACGCCAGCGGCGCCCGGGAGATCGACCGCTTCATGTGGGAGAACCAGGATTTCCTGATCCTCTATGCCGCGGGCAACGGCGGCTCCTCTCCGGGGAGCCTGGGCAATTACTCCAACGCGAAGAACTCGATCACCGTCGGCGGCACCGTCAACGGTGCGAACCACGAAAACATGTACAGCGCCTCGAGCCGGGGACCCGCGGGAGATGGGCGCATGCTGCCCGACCTGCTGGCGCCGGCCCAGGGCGTTTCCTCCGCCCGCAACCAGGCGAACCCTTCCTGTGGCTGGTTCACCGCCTCGGGGACCTCCATGGCCACGCCGGCGGCGGCGGGCAGTGCGGCGCTGGTGCGGGAATACTACCGGCGGGGCTACTACCCTTCCGGCGCAGCCAACGCTGCCGACGGATTTGCGCCCAGCGCCGCCTTGATCAAGGCGACGATGCTGGCCTCCACCCGCAACATGACCGGCACGGGAACCCGTGGCGACCGTCCCAACAGCGACCAGGGATTCGGCCGGGTGACCCTGGACGACGCCCTGTGGTTCTCCGCGGATGCGCCCGCCGAAAGGCTGCGGGTGCTCGACGATCGAAACACCGCCACGGGCCTTTCCACGGACGGGGAAGAACAGGTCTTCGAGATCGGCCTGCGCTCCGCCGCAGCGCTGAAGGTGATGCTGACCTGGACCGACGCGCCGGGTTCCTCTTCGGCGAGCAAGGCCCTGGTCAACGACCTGGACCTGATCGTCACCCTGGCCGACGGCACTACCTATCGCGGTAACCAGGGCTTCGAAGGAGGCTGGACCGTGACGCCCTCGGAGCAGGCCGATCGACTCAACAACAAGGAAGCCGTCTTTCTCGCCTCGCCCTTTCCGGGTCCGGTGACCATCACGGTGCGGGCCGAAACCCTGGGGGACGTGGCCCTCCACGATCAGGATTTCGCCCTGGTGGTGGTGGGCGATTCGCCACCGGCCTGCTCGGACAATTCCGGCGCCACGGGGGTGGGCCCCAGCGTTCTGCACGAGCGAGTCGGTGCGGACCTGCTGGCCACCTGGGATACGGGCGGGGCGACGCGCTGGACCGTCTACCGGGGCGATACCCCCGACTTCATGAAGAACGCGCCGGCGCCCTACCGGGAAGGCGTGGTAGACGAAGATGCTTCGCGCCCCGGCGTGCAGTGGACGGACGCCGGCGCCGCGGAAGACGGTCAGAACCACTACTACTATTACTTTGCTCTCAACGACTGTGATGAACTGCTGCCGTAGCTCCCCGGGGGGCGCGCCGGGCGGCGGTGCCCATATTCCGGCTCCCGGAGTGGGGCGCGGGGCGTAGAATCCCATCCATGAGAGTGCGAGGCGGCCTGGCTCCTCTTGTCCTGGTCATTGTCGGGATCTGGCTGACGACTTGTGGTCCGGGCCTCGAGTCCGAACAGCCGGGTACTGCGGCCCGAGTGCTCGCGGTGATCGACGGCGACACCCTGGCGGTGGAGACCGACGCCGGCGAGCAGCGGGTGCGGCTGATCGGCATCGACGCGCCGGAGGCGCCCCACGGGGGGCGGCCCGGCCAGCGCGGTCATGATCGGGCGACGGCTTTTCTCGAGCGCCTGGTCGGTGGAGCGGAGGTGGCCTTGCTGCGCGACTCCGTGGGCGACGATACCGACCGCTACGGGCGGCTGCTGCGTCACGTCATCCTGCCCGACGGCCGCAACGCGGCGCGGGAGCTGCTCGCGGCGGGCTTGGTGACCGCTTATCCCCGTTTCCCTTTCCGGGATCTCGAAGTCTACGTGGCCGACGAGGCGCGGGCCCGCGCCGCCAGGCGGGGGCTGTGGAACCCGGCGTCGATGGCCGAGATCAGCTGGCTCGAGGCCGCCGATCACATCGGGGAGGCCGTGCGCGTGCGGGGTACCCTCGTCGGTGGCCGTTGCCTGGCCAAGGTCTGCTTTCTCAATTTCCATCGGGACTACAAGCGCCACCTGAGCCTGGTTCTCTTCAAGCCCGTCTGGCTGCTGTTTCCTGACGAGCCCGACGCTTACTACCGCGGCCGGGAGGTGGTGGTCAGTGGGCGGATCACAGCTTACAGGGGCCGTCCCCAGATCCTGCTGACCGCCCCGAGCCAGATCGAGTTCCTGCCGCCCCGGAAGGTCAACCCCCCGGCCTACCCATCGTCGTATAGGTGACGGGTTCTCCGCCGGGAAGGGGCGCGTGAGGAGATCACCATGACGATTCGGCACCCGGCGTTGGCCGCCGCCCAGTTCTTCCTGCTCCTCGCGGCAGCGGTCCCCCTCGGGTGGGCGGCCGAGGAGGCCACTGTTCGTCTCGAGTCCGAGGCGGCCGGGGGCGGCACTCTGGGCGTCTACCTGCAGTGGCCTGCCACGGCCGCCGAAGACCGCTATCTCGATGGACCTCCGGTGGTGGTGGCGATGCACGGCGGCGCCAGGCCGGGCTCGATCTCTGACTGGTCGGAACTGGCCGACGGAGCCGGCTTCGTCGTCGTCCAGTTCGTCTACCCCGGAGGCGAGGACCAGGGGGTGGCCAGCGACGGGGTCTACGACTACCGGGGTCCCGTCTGCGCCCTGGCGGCTCGCGATGTCTGGCTCTTCGCCCTGGGTCTGAAGACCGACGACCAGGGACGCAGCATCGAGGAGATCGTCGGCCGCCCGGTGTTGACGGCCCTGATGGGTGTGGAGGCCACCTCGAACGGGACGATGATCACGCCGGTCGTTCTCGATACCTACGCCGCCGACTTCGTCGGTCGGGTGCGTCATGTCAGTCTCTGGGAGAATATCGGGACGGACCAGGTGCGTACCGTGGAAATGGGCCGGGCCGCCTACGACTGCAATCCCGCCCTCGATGGCGACGGCAACGGCCTGCCGGATGACGACGGCAAGAATCCTCGTTACGACCCCGTGCGCGACTACGCCTACGACGAGGTGAGTCTGGATTACTCATCGCTGGCCTGGGATCCGAACCTCAAGCAGGTGATCAACGATGCCGGGGGCCGCTTTCCGTCGGCGACCCGCGACGGGGTGCTCTTCTTCGACGGCAACGGCAATGGTCGGCTGGACCATCAGCCCCTGCAGCGGGGCTGCACCGACGTGGACGGCAACGGCCGCGTGGATCTCTACGAGGACTGGCTGATCGGCAATCCGATCTCCACCTTCGAGGATTCGGGCCAGCCACGGGTCTACTACTCCCGGGCCGTCACGCGCTACCTCGAAGCCCACGCCGGCGAGATCTTTCCCGACGGCTGGCCGGATTGGGTGGCGACCGCAGCCCAGGCCGAGGCCTTCCATCCTCCGCGGACCGCCGGCGACCACTACCACCGACTCGGGCCTTATCGCCGTTCTCTGCGAACCCTCACCTCTTTCGATGCGGTGCCCCATTTCTATACCACTGCCGACCATCTCGAGGCCCAGGTCGAGCAGGACGGCCTGGCCCAGGCGGAGCTCTGGCGGCGCCTGCAAGCGGACCTGGCCTACTTCGAGGCGTGGAACGGTCCGGCGCCGGTGGGCTATCCCGACGCACCGGCCAATCTCGACGTGCCCGTGGGCGAGATGGCCTTGTACGCCGTGCCCGGCACTGACTCGCGCAATCAACTGGTGATCCCGGCACTGATGGAGCTGGCGGATCGGACCTACTACGGCGGCTGGGGCGAGCAGCTCGACGCGATTCTCGACGGAGGATCCCTGCCTGTATCGGAGGTAGAGGGTCTTCTCTTGCCTTCGGCCGAGCGGATCACCTGGGATCCCGCATCGGGAAATCTCTTCTACGACGTCGCGCGGGGCGATGTCGCGGACCTGATGGAAACTTCCGGCGTGGTCGATCTCGGCCCGCTGGTCTGCATCGAGGAAGATTCGGCGGACACCGAGGCGCTGGATCCCGCGCTACCGCCTCCCGCAACGGCGTGGTTCTACCTGGTCCGTCCCGGAGCCCTGGCCGGGACCTACGGCGCGGCCAGCGATGGCGCCCCCAGGGAAGCGGGCGACGAGGGTTGCCTGCACTGAAGCGGACAACGCATCGTCAGCTTCACGGTGGCCGTCGTGTCGGCCTCCATGTCCCGTGCAGGAGGCGTCCGAAGAGCAGGGCAGCGGTCAGGATCAGGGCCAGGCTCCCTGGGGCGAGCTTCGTCGGATCGTGCCTCCGGATGGATAGTACGGCGATCGCTCCATCGGCGCTGCGTTCCGTGGGCGCCTGCCCCGTGCCGCATGGTGTCGGATCAGATCAGCCCTCGCGCACGCAGGGAGATGAAACCGTTGTCGCCGATCACCAGGTGATCGTGGAGGGTCAAACCCAACAGCTCGCAGGCCTGTCTCAGGTTACGTGTGAAGGCGACGTCGTCGGGAGAGGGTTCGAGATCGCCCGAGGGATGGTTGTGAATCAGGAGCACGGCCGACGCATTGGAGAGAATCGCCGGTTTGACGATCTCGGCGGCGCGGGTGCGCGTGGTGTTGAGAGTCCCAACCGAGGCGACGTGAAAGCACACCGGGGCGTGCCGGGAGTCGAGACAGAGCACCGAGAGGATCTCCCGGTCAGCTCCCCGGTAGTATTCGCGCACCGCCGCGTAGACATCCGCCGGTGAGGTGATGCGGTCCACCGCGAAGCGGATCCCGCCATCTCGTACCTGGCAAATGCGCACACTCTGTACGGTCTTGAAGCTGCCGGTCATGACCCCAGGGTGCCGTCTTTTTCGGCGGCCGGAAGGCCTCGATATGACGACCATTGCGACTGCGGGAGCGTCCCCGGCGAATCCGAAGATATCCTTTGACGGAATATTCATCCGACGGCGGGACCCACGACTCTCACTCGAGAAGGGGGGAGCTGGAGTCTGCGGGATCGAGGAGGGACGGGAGAAGGCATGGGGTTCGATCGGATTCCCCGGCGGGACCGGGGGAGTGGCGGGAAGATCCGTGAGCCTCGGCTCTCCGCGCCGAACATCGGTCACCCGGGTGCTGGTGACAGCGTCCCTTCCGGGCGGGGCATGGCGCGCATCACAGGGTTCAATCCCGATACAGCGCACCGGGCTTACCTGGCCCTGGCGCGGGAAGACGCGCTGCTCATGGGGGCGGCAGCAGGACTTTTCCGCGCGGAGATCTTGGGAGTGTCGTGCCCCTCACGCCGTCGTGGGTGGCGAATCGGGCGCGCCATCGGCTGGAAGCGGCGAAGGATTTCGGGTTGAGCCCCGCGGAACGGGAGGATTGTGTCACCCGCCTCGAGCTGTCCCCCCCTCGAATCCCCCTTAACTCACCCCGGGAACTGTCAAGGATTGGGGTCGAACCAGAAATCACCGCGACGACTGACAGCCGGGATGAAGTTGCGAGCGCCAGTGGTTGAAGCAATCGGAGTGTTGCCCCGCTGAACTCACGTTGTAGCGGAGTCGGTGTCCGGGCGAATGGCAGTTTCATTGGTAAACCATGGCACCGCCTTCATCTCACGTACTTCTGCCTTGATCTGTGGGAGTTCCTCTTCCAGCCACTTTTCAACGAGAGCAGGATCCTGCTGGGAGGCTCGCCAAAGAGGCCTTTGCGCAGAAGGGACCAACTGGTTCAGCAGTCTCCGCACGGACACGCTGCTCAACCGAGCATCGTAGCGCCCGGCTACCAGTTCTTCGACCAGTTTGCTAAACCACCACGCAAAGCGGAAGTAGTACTGCCGTGGATCACCACGCGTTACCGTCTTGTAGGTTCACGCCAACATTTTCGGCGTGAGTTTCGGGCGGCATCCCAACCCTTGCGTGCATCAAGCTGATGCCAACCTCCGTCACGATAGCTGGTCAGCCAAGAGTAGACCGTAGTGCGGTGCGCTTCCGGCGCTCACGCCACGTCTGCAGGAGACTTGCCGCTCTGCACGGCGGCAACAACACGCCGCCGTAACTCGGTAAGCTTGTCATGAGTCCATGACCGCACCTCCGTTTGGATTTTCAATGCTTTAGTATTCCTAAAAACGCGGAAAAGTCTAGACGATTTTGAGGATGTTCATAATTTGCTCAGGACACTGTTCAAGGATCAGGGGCCACCTAGGGGCTCCGATATCCTACTTGTCATGTTCACGCTAAACCAATATACTGCGGCATTGTCAGAGTAACAGGATATAACGGCCCTGGCTCGTGCTCCTTCGGAAGAGATTCTCGTCTGTTCGGAAGGAGAATAGAGAATTCCGTCGCACGTGACACCAACGGCAACCGCTGGCTCCGCGCAGGAATGCAGTGCAAAGACCGCGAAACAAGAAGGGCGACTCGCCACCATCGGCCTCCAAGGCATTGCTTCCGGGGCTAGGCGAGTGCTTGGCGAAGACGCAACAGACATCTCGGGGGGTCGAACCGGGACACACCGTCCTGGACCACTGCGAGATTGTCGGCCGCATCGCTCGGGAGCTGCTGGGACGAATACCTAATGACCTGCGGAGGGCTCTCTTTCCAGACGGGGTGGAACTGGTAGCGGCAGCCCATGACGTGGGCAAGATATCTCCTACTTTTCAGCTTAAAATCCGTCGCGCCATCGCAGGTGCCGACCATACTCCGGCGGAGTACCGGCAGGTGGCCCACGTTAGAGAGAGTGACTGGGGCGGGCACCCTGGCGTGAGCCAGCTCACACTAGAGGCCATCGGCACTGGACGTTTCATACCCCGGATCGCTGGCCTACACCACGGCTATTCCCCCCGGGTGGAGGGAAAACTGGCGACTGATTCCGTTTTCGGTGGCCCACTTTGGCAAGAGATCCGCGAAACTCTTATCGCCAAACTGAAGCAGCAGTTGGATTGCGACTGGCCGCAAATCCGTGACGAAAACCAGGCGCGGGTAGTGGCGGGACTCACTACGGTGGCCGATTGGATCGGCTCCGGTTCCTTGTTGGAAGCTCCCTTGAGCAATTGGAGTGACCGGATCGCACCGGCGGTGGATAAAGCTGGATTCGTGATCCCGCAGACCATCGAAGGACTCAGCTTTGAGTCCATATTCGGTTTTCCACCGAGGGAAAGCCAAACACGTTTCTATGAACACGCCTGCCGACCCGGCGTCTTCGTTCTGGAAGCGCCGATGGGAGTCGGGAAAACCGAAGCGGCCCTCTATGCCGCCTATCTAGCACTCGCCAGCAACCAGGCCACTGGCCTTTATTTCGCCTTGCCTACGCAGATCACGTCGGAAAGGATTCACGAGCGGGTCACTGCCTTTCTCGATCGTATTCTCGCGCTCGACAGTAACCACCGTCTCCCCCGACTATTGCACGGCGATGCCTGGCTGAAAGCGGTGGAGATAGGGGAAGAGGGGCAGCCGGGGCAGAGCTGGTTTGACGCCCGCAAACGCGGAATCCTGGCTCCCTTTGCTGTGGGCACGATCGATCAGGCCCTGATGGCTGTAATGAACGTGCGCCATGGGTTCGTGCGCGCCTTTGGGCTCGCGGGCAAGGTGGTGATCCTCGACGAAGTTCACAGCTACGATGCTTACACCGGTCTGCTGCTGGACGAACTGGTCGCCACCCTGAGGCAGCTTCGCTGCACAGTTATCATCCTCAGCGCCACCCTGAGTGCGGAACGCCGCCAGGCGCTACTGCAACAGGCGGTGCATCAACGCCACTATCCGCTGGTTACCGCCCGTCCCGATGACGTGGAAACGCTGCTGGAACTGCCTTTGTGCGGCTTGGACGACCGTTCTGTCAGGCTGCAATTCGAGGCGGCGGACACTCCGGCTATCGAGGAAGCGCTGCACCGTGCGGCCGCAGGACAGCAAGTCCTATGGATCGAGAACACCGTGACCGAAGCGCAGGGGCAACATGCCCTGCTGGCCGCACGGGCGGTCGAGGTGGGTATCGAGTGTGGCCTGCTTCACTCGCGCTTCACTAGAGCCGACCGGCAGCGCAATGAGGGTTACTGGGTCGCTCTCTACGGTAAGGCGCGCGGTAAGGGGCGCGCTAGTCACGGTCGAATCCTAGTGGGTACCCAGGTGCTCGAACAATCACTGGACATCGACGCCGATTTCCTGGTCACCCGCTTCGCACCCAGCGACATGTTGCTGCAACGGCTGGGCCGCCTCTGGCGCCATGCCGATACTCCGCGGCCGTGCCAGGCCCGTCGCGAGGCATGGCTATTGGCGCCGCGACTTGCCGAAGCCAGAGAAGATCCAAGCGCGGTGTTCGGCAGAACCGCCTGTGTCTATGCCCCCTATGTGCTCTACCGCAGCCTCGAGGTGTGGTCCACTCGAGAGCAGGTGAGTTTGCCCGGAGATATTCGCGACCTCATCGAAGCTACATATCGGGAGCGCCCCGAGACCGGCGGCATGGCCCGGGCGCTCCACGAACTGGAGCATGGCAGTCGCCACCGCATGGGCCGGCAACAGCTTCGCCAACTCGCCCGGAGGGGGCTGGCGTACATCGGTCCGACCCAATCCGACGAAAAGGCCCCCACTCGCTACAGCGACCGCGACAGCGTCGACGTTCTGCTGCTGCGAGCCGTACGGCCCCACCATAAGCGGAGGGGCATGCAAGTGACCCTTGTCGACGGCGAAACGCTTTTCCTGCCCCATGATCCAAGACGAGACGGCCACCGGGCCTGGCGGCAACGAGCGGCGGCGTTGCAACGCCAACTCGTCAGGGTGCCGCCGGGCCAGGCGCCGGATTCGGTGGACCGTCGCTGCCTTCACTGGCTGGGAAGTTACCACTATTTGGGCAGCCGGGAGCAGGACAATGCCCATCTGCGCGTGGCTCTCGTGGCACCTGACGGAGAACTCCGGGCCCTGAGCGGCGCTCCCGCGAACGCCGATTGGCGGTTGAGCTATGATGATCGACGAGGCTACGTGGCCGAGAAGAGCATTCCCTGAAGGAGCCAACATGAACAAGGAAGACCGCTTCAACCTCATCGACGAGCCGTGGATACCGGTGGTGGAGGCTGGTCGCGTAAGCCTGAGGCAACTATTCTCCAAACCGGAATACCGTGCCCTCGGTGGCAATCCGGTGCAGAAGATAGCCGTCACCAAACTGCTGCTGGCCATCGCTCAGGCGGCGGCCACCCCAAAGGACGACGAGACATGGGCTACGATGGGTGCTGACGGAATGGCCCAGTCTTGCCTGGATTACCTGGGTCGCTGGTATGACCGGTTTTGGCTCTACGGTGAGCACCCCTTCCTGCAGTTTCCCGCCCTAAAAGGTTCTCAACTTTGGAGTGACAGCACGCTCCTGCCGGATATTGCCACCGGCAATACCACTGTGCTTACCGAATCGCAGGTGGAAAAGCCACTCTCCAACGCTGAGCGGGCGCTACTGCTCGTCACTGCGGTTGGTTTTGCCTTGGGCGGAAAGAGAGCTGACCAGAAAGTGGTACTGAGTCCCGGTTACACTAAAAAGCGTTCTGCCCATGCGGGCGCGTTGATCGGAGTCATGGGTTACCTGCACAGTTTCCTGCAATCCAGGACACTGACCAAGACGATCTGGTTGAACCTCTTTAGCCAACAGCAGATCGAGGCGATGAGCTTCTATCCCGAGGGGCTCGGTACGCCGCCCTGGGAAGCGCTCCCTGCCGGTGAGGATTGTCCTGTCGCCAGGCGATTGCGGGAAAGCTTGATGGGGAGGTTGGTGCCACTTTCCCGTTTTTTTCTGCTCCAACAGGAGGGCCTGCATTGCACAGAAGGGATCAATCATCTCACCTATAAGGAGGGGGGAGTCGATCCCAGTGTGGCCGTCAATAATGCAACAAAAGTTCCCAAGGCCCTGTGGGCGGACGCGGAAAAGCGGCCGTGGCGGCAACTCACTGCCCTGTTGAGCTTCATGGGCCAGGAGGGAAAAGGCCACTTCGACTGCTATCAGCTCAGTCTTGGGCTGACCCGTGCTCGCCGCCATGAGGACCGCATCGGTGTGTGGTCCGGGGGACTGCGGGTTAGCCGCAACGCGGGAGAACAATACGTGTCGGGTACTGACGATTTTGTCGAATCTCTCGTGCTTCTGGATAGTGACATCCTGGGGGAGGCCTGGTACGTGCAACTGAGCCACGAAATGAAGGCACTGGAAGAGATTGCCAAGCGGCTTTATGGTGCCACCTTCAACTATTACAAGGCCCAGAAGCTGGAGGGGGGTGAATACGCCGCCACGAGCACCAACGTCTTCTGGCAACTCGCCGAACGCTACTTCCAGCGACTGGTGGATGCCTGTGATCCGGAAGACGCTTCAGCGAATCCCTGTCGGGAGCTGCGCAAGGTCTTCGCCACACTGGTAAACCATACCTACAGCGATTTCTGTCCTCGCGGTACGGCTCGACAACTGATCGCTTGGGCACAGTGTCGACCCAATCTGATTGAATACCTGAGTCAAGGAGCATCGACATGAGCGAAGAAACGGCCCATCGTAGTCGTGGCCAAGGCTTTGTCGCCTTCGTGCTGCAGCGCTGCCAGCAGGACACGGGCGAGGCGGCTCGCCTGCGCCGCGCTGACAACCCGGCCACCGAGTACCAGAGCTGGGCAACGCTGGCTGCCTTCGGTGTCGACCTGGAAAAGCCTTGGGAGCGGCTGCCGTTTGCCTGCGTGGCGGCCGCGTTGGCGCGGGCGAAAGTCGAGCGGGATGGTCTTCATGGTATCGGCCGAGCTCTGGCTGGTTGTTACGAAGAAGGCAACCAGAGCGATCAAGCTGGAGCCCGTCTGCGTCGGCTGCTGGCCTGCGACTCCGTAGAAGAAGCTTGCCGCATTCTGCGTCCACTGCTGGGACTTATCGGTTCCCATGGACGGTGGCCGCTGAGTCACGCGCGGCTTCTGGACGAACTACTGGTTTTCCACTGGCGCGCGCAGGACATCAAGGCACGCTGGGCGCAGGACTTCTATTGCCGCCCGCCGGAAACCGAGGAGCAGGCACGATGATTGCCAGCGTTCTGCGTCTTGGCAGCGCCGATTGCAGGTCGCTGCGCATCACGGACCCCTATTCCATTCATCGGGTCGTCTATAGCCTGTTCGACGATGTCCGCAGCGAGGAAGAGAAACGTGCAGGTAAGCCGAGCGGCATTCTTTATGTCGACAAGGGGGGGGGGCGCCATATGCGTCAGATTCTGATGCTCTCCAACCGCAAACCCCGGCCGCCGAAGTATGGTGAAATCCAGAGTAAACCCATCCCGCAAGGCTTTCTGCAACATGACTGCTATGGTTTCGAGGTTATCGTCAACCCCACCCGTCGTGACAACAGCAGCCGTAAACTGGTAGCTGTCAAGGGTCGTGATGAGATTGCCGACTGGTTCATGGCGCGCGCGGAAAAGAGTTGGGGGTTCAGGACAGCCCCGAAGCAGCTGCAGGTTCAGCACCTCGGCGTGCAGCGCTTTGAAAAATCGGGTCGGACCATCACTCATGGCAGCGCCACCCTCAAGG
>JAUZRX010000045.1 GCA_030949985.1 Acidobacteriota bacterium | reverse complement strand
TGGGACCAGTGGTGATCGGTGATCGCCACGAAATCGAGCCCCGCCTCCTCGCGCGCCCAGCGATAGGCAGCCTCCGGCTTGCCGGCGGAATCGGAGGAAAAGCGCGTGTGGGCCTGCAGATCGCCCCAGAACAGCGAGGTCTGCTCTCCGCCATTCCCCTGCCTGACCATCACCGGCCAGTCGCGCATCTCGATCGTCTCGCCGCTTGCTGCCCGCAAACGCACCTGCTGCAGGCCGGGAGTGCGGAAGATGATCTGAGCGCTGGTGTGAGCTTGCGTGAGAGAAACCATCGCCGGCAACTCGGCCTTCGGGTCGGTGGTCTCCCACTGCAAGTCGAACGCGACACCGTGAGCCGGATCGGCGCCCCGCGTAGCCGCCCGGACGACCACCTCCAGATCGACGGCCTGCCCGACCTGCACGATCGACGGACCGCGAACTTCGATACTAGCCGGAGCGAGGCTCTCGACCCGGCAATTCCCCGCCAGTAGGGGAGGTGGGACCGGGCCGGCGCCCAGGGGACGAGCCATCTCGTCGAGTTCCCGTGGGAGGAAGGTACGCTCCTTCCCGCCACAATCGACCGTCAGCCGGGTCTTGCCGCTGCCCTCGATCTCCACCACCACCGAGCGCAGGTCCCGTGGACCCGCAATCGTCGACCAGCCCCAGCGGGCCCGGTCGAGGAAATCACCTCGAGCCGTGTCGAATCCCCGGGACTGGAAGCCGATCACGCGCCCCGCCTCCACGGACAGATGCCCCACGTAGCGTGCCTCACGCATCTTCGGCTGCGGCCAGGTGATCAACAGCCGCCAGTGTCGCGTAGGCGTAGGCGGACATCCAGGCAGCGCGAGCAACACCACCGCCGCAAGCCAGATCGAGCACACCCGGAGAAGGATCATGGGAGCTCCGAGTCCAGCTTCTCGAAACAGCGCCGCGCTCCCTGCTCGGGACAGGTCTGAGCGGCGAGGTCCCCGAAGGCGTCCACTTTTCCTGGAGCGGCGGTCCTCGCACAGGTCACGTTTTTCGGGGCACCCGGCCCACCGTTCGCCGCGCCGCCGACGTATCCGATCGAGCGCAGCCGAGCCTCGGCCTGTTCAACGATTTCCCGCGGCAGCATGGCCCGGGGCACCTTCGAGGATTTCTGCTGATCGAGAGCGTCGACCAGCATGCGACGCATCTCGCGCAAACGGCCGGGATCGCTCGCCGCAATATCACTCTTTTCATCGGGATCTTGCTGCAAGTCGAAGAGAGACTCGCGGCATTGCCGATGTTCGAGCACGTACTTGTAACGGGTGGTGCTCACCGCCGTCCAGCAGCCGCGCCGTACCGTCTGGCTGATGACCGGTTCGGCTGCCGGCGCTTCCCCCGGCGAGGGCAGCGTGGATCGGGCACCGAAGTCGTCTCCCGGGATCCCCGTCCAGGCCAGCAGGCTCCGACCCACGCTGGCCGTGGATACCGCCTGCTCGACCACCCCGGGCGCTTCGCCGGGGCGGCGCACCATCAGCGGAACGTGGATCAGAGTCTCGTCGAGGCGATTGGTGTGTCCGAGCCAGCCGTGTTCGAGGAAGGCCTCCCCATGGTCGGCCAACACCACTACCAACGTATGGGGGGCCAGTTCGAGATCTTCGAGCTTGGCCAGAATCTGCTCCAGGTAGCGGTCGGTGTAGGCCACCTCACCCTCGTACTGCCCCTCGAGCCATTCCGCCTCTGCGGGAGTCACCGGATCCTCGACCCACTTCAGGCATTGAACGTCTTCCCGCGCGGGCCGTTGGCCCGAACGAAAGTAACCGTCCCATGGCACGGGGGGATTGTAGTTGTAGTGCGGATCCCAGAGGTGAACCCAGATAAAGAAGCGCTCGCCCTTCCACTGCTCGAGACGAGCGAGGACCTTCCCTACCAGTGAGGGTGACGACAACCGGTTGTGGCCGAAGTTCTCCTGGTCGTAGACCTCGAAGCCGCGGCCGAAGCCATACTCCGAGCGCAGAGTGACCGCCGGCGTGAAGGCTGCGGTACGATAGCCGGCCTGACGGAAACGTTCGGCGACGGTGGGCACGGTCG
>JAUZRX010000044.1 GCA_030949985.1 Acidobacteriota bacterium | reverse complement strand
CGCATGCGTCGCCCAAACCGTCGTTGTCGCCGTCAGCCTGGTCCGCGTTCGATGTCGCCGTACGCATGTACAGGTGAGGGCATAAGCCGGCAGTTTACCAGACCGTCTGCGACTCCGACGCCCACCGAGATATACACTTCTAACGACACGCCTTCCCTCCACCACGCTCTTCCGCTCTGGCGACAGCGAACGCGGACCAGGCTGACGGCGACAACGACGGTTTGGGCGACGCATGCGACAGCTGCCCTGCGGACCCGGACAACGACATCGACGGTGATGGCGTGTGCGGTGACGTGGACAACTGCCCCACCGTGGCCAACCCGGACCAGGCTGACGCCGACAACGACGGTACGGGTGATGCCTGCGAGGGTGGTCCTGATGGCGACGGCGACGGCATTCCCGACGCCGCCGACAATTGCCCCACCGTGGCCAACCCGGACCAGCTCGATACCGACGGGGATGGCAGCGGGAACGCCTGTGATGACGACGATGACAACGACGGCAGGCTCGATATTCTGGACAATTGCCCGCTGACTGTGAACCCCGGCCAGGAAGACGTGGATGTGGATGGGGTCGGCGATGTCTGCGACAATTGCCCGGCGGTGCCGAACGCGGGCCAGGAAGATCTGGACGGTGATGGCACGGGCGACGCCTGTGATTCCGATACGGACGGCGATGGCCTGGACAACGCTATGGACAACTGTCCGACCGTCTACAACCCGGGTCAGGAAGACCTGGACGGTGATGGCACGGGTGACGCCTGTGACGAGGACATGGATGGTGATCTCGTCCTGGATGCCACGGACAACTGTCCGACCGTCTACAACCCGGGTCAGGAAGACCTGGACGGTGATGGTTCCGGGGACGCCTGCGACGATGATGACGATGGCGACGGCTTTGCAGATGCCCTGGACAACTGTCCGGCGGTCTACAACCCGGGTCAGGAAGATCTGGACGGTGATGGCACGGGCGATGCTTGCGAGGTCGACGGCGTACCGCAGGTGGCCGTGGTCAAGGCGGTGCAGGCTCACGGCGCGTGGCTGGTCAGCACGGCCTACGAGGGGGCCGACACGCTGCTCGGTACGCGGTGGCGCATCGCCACCGCCGATGGCGCTGCCTTCGATTCCTCGGTGATCTGGGATGTGACGACTTCCGCCAATCCACTGCTGGAGGTTCGGGCGCTCTACGCGGCGGCCTACGAGAGCGGCATGCTCTACGCGCGGGTCAGCCATCGGGATTCGAGCGGCTGGTCGGCAGAGTCAAGCAGCTATGCCTTCAACGCGGTGCCTCTGCCGGTCGATGATGGTTCGGCGGGGGCGGCTGCCGGGGTCGTGGAGATGGCCGACCACTTCCGCGGTCCGGACAACCTGCACCAGACCAGGCCGGACAACCTGGACCTCGGCTCGCAGTTCTGGGATGCGTCCCTTTCCGAGCCGACTCTCGAGACCGGCGTCTTCTTCATCCTCTCCGGGGAGAGCGCCGATCATCCCCCCACGGGTTCTTCCGCCCGTGTCCAGACGGCCCTGGCGACTTCGGCGGCGGACTCATTCGTGACCGTCGAACTCTACCCGGATGGCGCCAAGGACTCGAATTTCGACTTCTCCTTTGGCCTGCGGGCTTCGGGGGTGGGTCCCACCCACCGCTCCTATCGTTGCAAGGTCGAGAGGCTGACGGACCGTCACACGATTCGCTTCAACAAGTTCTACGACGGAATCAAGGGATTGTCGGCCGGTGCCTGGGAGGGAGACCTGGGAGCCCCGCCATGGAGGGTGCGTTTCGAGGCTACGACCCAGGAACCGCTCCCCGGCCAGTTCCAGGTGACACTTTCGGCGTACACTTGGGATGGCAATGCCTGGGTCCTTCGGACGTCGTTCGTGGACGATGGCGCCAGCGGCAATGCGACATGGGACGGCACACCGCGCATTCTCGGCGCCGGTCACGTGGTGCTCTCCAACGAGAAGCAGGGCCAGGTGCATTACCGGCGGATGGAGGCCGGGCGGCTGGGCCCCTGACTCACTTCCCCCGGTGGGCGCAAAGGGCCAGGGCCTCGACCTGGTCGGTCTGGGGCATCATGTCCACCGGGACGACCTCGAGAATGCCGTAGCCGCCTTGGGCCAGTCGAGCCAAGTCTCGCACCAGGGTGTGCGGATTGCACGACAGATAGGCCAGCCGGTGGGCGGGCTCGGCGATCAGGGCATCGAGAACAGGACCCCGGCAACCCGGGCGCGAAGGATTGAGGACCACGCGGCGGGCTGCCTGGACTCGCCGCAGGGGCGGGTAGAGCTCTTCCACCGGCCCGGCGATGAATCGGCAGTACGGCCCCAGTCCACGACGGGTGGCGTTGCGCCGGGCTGCGGCCACGGCGGCCGCGTCAGCTTCGATCCCGACCAGCTCACGGCCTTCGCCCAGCAGTGTCAGGCCATGCAGACCCGAGCCGCAATACAGGTCGTGCAGGGGCCCCGTGTCGCCCAGGTGGTCGCGCATCAGGGCGTGGAGGGCCGGCAGGACGGAGAGATTGAGCTGGAGGAAGCCTCCGGAGGGGACGAGCAGCGGTGGGGCGGCGGGATCGACCCGGATCTCGATTTCCCCGGTGCCGTGGAGAATACGGTTGACTTCGCCGAAAACATAAGAGGAGCGTTGCGGGTTGAAGTTGAGCCGAATGCCTGCCAGGGGGAGGCGATCGAGCAAGTCGTCCAGCGGCAAATCCCCGGCTTCTTCCGCGGTGCATTCGAGAACCAGGCCAAGATACAGGGTCCGGCCCTCGGCCTCACGCAGATCGACGTACTTGATCGGGCCCCGGGGCACTGCCAGTCGGTGGCCGGCCAGCCAACGCCTGAGGACCGCGGTGGCCTCGTCGAGCAGTGGGCGGTGAACGGCGCAGCGCACGATATCCACGATGCGATGGCTGCCCCGCTGAAAGAGCCCGATCTTGACCCGGCCGTCCTCGGACGCCACCGCGAGCTTGGCCCGATGGCGATAGGCCGCCGGCTCCCCGGAGGGCAGGGTGGGGGCCACGGGGACGCGGGCGAGAATCGGCTCCGAGGCGAGAATCTCCTCGAGCACTTGCCGTTTGTAGGCGAGTTGCGCGGCGTAGGAGGATCCAATCAGCGCGCAGCCGCCGCAGGCTTCCGCCAGCGAGCAGGTGCAGGCGTCGAGGGCATCGGGAGCCGGGGGCGGAAGGGGGAGCGCGCTCTGGCGCGAAGGCTGATGCTTGCGCCGCCGCTCCCGGGGGCGTCGTCGGCGGATCATCCCGTGGATTCCACGCCCAGGCTGTCGCCGTAGGCGACGGCTTGGGGGAAGAAGTCGAGGAAGTCGCCCTCCAGTCCCTGGTAGTGGGCCCGCAACTCGTGTCCTCCCCGATGCAGGTGATTGGCACGCTGGACCCGGCGAGAGAGCCCTCTCAACGCACGGTCGATGCCCTCCAAGGTGAGGTAGGAGCCAAGCAGGTCGATCCGGGCCATCCTCTCGACGCGCCCGCGCAGCTCGGGGAATGCCGAGGTGGCCAGCAGCCGGCGATAGGTCCGTTCGCAGAAAACGGCCAGCGGCTCGTCGTGAAACCGTCTCCAGTGCCGGGCCAGGTAGTGGTCGAAGAAGATATCCACCAGTACGCCGCGGAAATGCCGGTAGCCGGGATCGAGGCGTCGCCTGGCCCGGCGGAAGGCCGGATGTGTGTCGGTGAAGGAGTCGAGTTTGCGGTGGTGCCATACCGCCCGCCGCAGGCCGGCAGACCCCAGGGCGTCCACGGGACCCCGCAGCCCATCTCCCATCAAGGTGCCGGCGGGGCAGAGACCCCGTCGTTCGGCCAGCAACAAGTGGGCGAGGTAGTTCATCCGGCAGTTATACCCCGAGGATACTGACATGGGGCGGGATCAGGGGCAGAATGGGGCTGTCCCGGCCCACCGCCGGGGGATGGCCGGGTGCGAGGGCAGGAGGTGGAGCGCGTGCACGAGGAGTGGGAAATCAAGCTCTCATCTCGAGTTCCGCTCGATCCCGAGGTCGTTGGGGGGGCGGTTCGCCAGGCCGGCTTCGAGGTGGACGACCAGGGAGTCCACGAGCAGGTGGATGACTACCTCGACACCGAACGCCTCGATCTTTCCCGGGGGAGAAGCGGGCTGCGGGTACGGGCCAGGGACGGCCGGCGCACGCTGACATTCAAGGATGCCGGCCGACGGAAGGGGGATGCGATCTGTCGCCTCGAGTGGGTTGGGCCGTGGGAGCGTGAGGAACTGCCGAGTTCCGCCGCGGACCTCCCCGCCGCGGTGCGGCGTCACGTCGAGCCGCTGATCTACCTGCGGCCCCTGCGCGGGCTTGCACGGCTCAAGACGCGGCGCCACGCCATGGTGGTTCGCCACCTGCTGTCGGGGGCCCGCGCAGAACTCGTCGTCGACCGCGTCGAGACGGAACTGGGATCGGCGGGGGCGGCTTCCTTCGCAGAACTCGAGATCGAGGCCCTCGAGGGAGATACCCGGGCTTGGCGCGATCTGGCCGAGCGCCTGCGCGGCGACTTCGGGTTGGAGGGCTCCCCCGGCAACAAGCTCGAACAGGCGCTGGTTCTGGCCGGTCGGGACGTGCCGCCTCCCCGGGCCAGGATTCCCCTGGTGGCCTCGATGCCCCTGAGGGAGGCTGCCCGGGAGATTTTCCGGCGTCACTTCTACCGGCTGCAGCAGGAGGAACCGGGAACCCGCCTGGCGGAGGACATCGAAGCCCTGCATGACATGCGCGTCGCGTCCCGTCGGTTGCGTGCGGCGTTTCGTCTGCTCTCCGGGGCCTTTTCGGCCGGGCAGCTCGATGGATTCAACCGTCTGATGAGCCGGACGGGCCAGGTTTTGGGCCACGCCCGTGATCTCGATGTGTTCCTCGAGGCTCTCCCCGGCCTGCGTGCCCGTGTTCCCGAGGCGCTGGTCGAAGACCTGGCGCCATTCGAGACGCTGGTCACCCGGCACCGCCTCCGGGAGCAGGAACGGATTCTGGCCTGGCTGAGCAGCGCTTCACGGCTGCGGGCCTGTGAGCGATTCGAATCCTTTCTCGAACGTCCTCCTGCCCGGGCCCGCGGACTGGCCATGGAAGTGGGACAGGTCGCGCCGGGGCTGGTGCTCAGCGCCGCGCGGAGGGTGTATCGACGCGGCGGCAAGATCGGCCGCAAGGCTCCACCCGACAAACTCCACCGCTTGCGTATCGCCATGAAGAAGATGCGCTATGCCATGGAGGACTTTTCCGATCTCTACGGCAAGCGGCTCGGAGGCTTCATCCGCTCCTGCCGCGATCTCCAGGACGTGCTCGGTGCCTTCAACGATGCCGATGTCACACTCCAGTGGGTCGGCGACTTCATCGAGAGGAGAGGAAGCCGGCTCCCGCGCCGCACGCTACTGGCGGTCGGCAGCCTGATGGGTGTCCTGGCCGCGCGGCGGGAAGAGGCGCGCGACGATTTTCGGGCCGCCTGGAGACGATTCGACAAGGACTCAGTACGGCGGGAGCTCAACAGCGCCCTGCTATCCGATCTTTGACACGCAGGCCGACTTCGGCTGCTCGTCGTGAACCGCAAGGAGATCAACCCATGGGACGCATGGACCCTCATTCCTACACCGATCCGGACCAGGCCAGGACTCGCCATATCGACCTCGAATGGACCGTGGATTTCGAATCTCGCCGGCTGCGCGGCGTGGCCCGCCTCGATTTCGTCGAGGCCGGCACCGGGCCCGTGGATCTCGATACGAAGGACCTCGACATCGAGGCCGTCGAGAGCGGCGATGGCCGGCCTCTCGACTTCAGCCTGGCCCCGGCGGAGGGGTTCATGGGTGCGCGGCTGAGGGTCGAGCGACCGGAGAAGGTCGATTCGATCCGCATTCGCTATGGGACTTCCCCCGGGGCCTCCGCGTTGCAGTGGCTCGAGCCCCAGCATACGGCCGGGGGGGCGCACCCCTACATGTTCAGTCAATGTCAGCCGATCCATGCGCGGTCGATGGTCCCCCTGCAGGATTCGGCCCGCGTGCGGTTCAGCTACAGTGCGCGAATCACTGTCCCCAGGCCCCTGAAGGTGGTGATGTCCGCTGCGCCCGGGGAGGAGACGCGCGGCGAGACGACCTCGGTCTTCAGTTTCGAGATGCCTCAGCCGATTCCCTCCTACCTGCTGGCCATCGCCGTTGGAAACCTGGCGTCCAGGGATCTCGGGCCGCGTTCGAGGGTTTACGCCGAGCCGGAGCAGCTCGATGCGGCAGCCTGGGAGTTCGCCGAAATCGATCGCATGCTGCTGGCGGCCGAGGATCTCTTCGGCCCCTATCGCTGGGATCGTTTCGACTTCGTCGTCATGCCGCCGGCCTTTCCCTACGGCGGCATGGAAAACCCCCGCTTGACCTTCCTCACGCCCACGCTCCTGGCGGGCGACCGATCTCTGGTCAATGTCCTGGCTCACGAGCTGGCTCACTCCTGGACAGGCAACCTGGTCACCAACGCGACGATGAACGACTTCTGGCTCAACGAGGGTTTTACGGTGTGGGCCGAACGCCGGATTCTCGAGTCCCTGGCAGGCGACGATGCGGTGGCATTGGCCGCGGCGATCGGGCGCCACGGGCTGGAAGAGGACATTCAGCGTTTCGGCGAAGATTCTCCCTTCACCAGGCTGGAAAACGACCTCGAGGGCATCGACCCCGACGAGATCTACTCCCAGGTGCCCTACGAAAAGGGCTGTTTGCTGGTGCAGCTTGTCGAGAAGACGGTCGGGCGAGAGGTCTTTGACCGCTTCATCACGCGCTACATGGATCGTTTCGCCTTCACCTCGATCACGACCGCGGAATTCGAGGCCTTCTTCCGGGAGGCATTACCCGGGGTCGCCGAGAAGATCGGGATGGAGGAATGGATTCGCGGTACGGGGATCCCTGCCAATGCCCCGACTTTCCATTCTCCCCAGCTCGAGGAGATCACCGCCCTGGCCGCCGGCTGGTCCGACGGTGATCGCCCCGATCCGCAGGTCGCTCGTCAATGGTCTGCGGAGCTGTGGCAGATCTACTTGCAGCGTCTTCCCCGGCCGATCTCCCATGAACAGTGCGAGTGGTTCGACCAGACCTTCTCCCTGACTGACAGCGGCAACTGCGAGATCCTCTGCCAGTGGCTGTTGATCGCCGCGGCTTCCGCCTGGGAGCCGGCCTATCCGAAGATCCGCTCCTTCCTGGGTTCCGTGGGCCGGATGAAGTACCTCAAGCCGCTCTACACCACCCTGCACAAGGGCGAGAAGACCCGGGCCATGGCTGCCGAACTCTTCGCGGCCTATGGAGACCGCTACCATCCCATCGCCCGTGGGGGGTTGGAGCTGATCCTCAAATCCTAGCGGCTCGCTGCCGGCGCCGTGGGATGTTCTTCCGGTTTGCGGCCAAACTCCTCTTTTTCAGGGGGTTAGGTTTTTGGCGCGGAGGCGGGAAGAAAGCGGCTCGGGGAGCGTTTTCGGCTAACTGAATCTTGGAATAACATGAGCCGCCGCAATTTGCACTGCCCGGGGTGTGAAATTGGCGTAAAAGAACGGGGGCAACGGCGAGTCGCGACCCGGGACGGGTGGGGCTTGCCCAGGCTCGAGGAGGTCGGGACTGATGAATGGTAGGCAGAGACGACGCGGCAGGGGTAGCGCCGGGGTCGTGGTTTTGGCGATTCTTGGGGCCGGGTTGCTTCCCGCCCTGGCCACTGATGTTCTTCCCTGGGGGCTGAAAATCGAGAAGGTCCTGGACTCGGCGGTCGCCATGGGCGACATTGCCCAGTCGCCGAGTGGCGAACTGTGGCTGCTTGAAAAAAGTGGCACCCTGCGGGTCTTCGAAAACGGCTCCGAGGTGGCGACCCTCACCATCGGTGTGAGCGCGGCCTGCGATGCCGGTCTTCTCGACGTGGCCTTCGCTCCCGACTACGGCACCAGCGGCCTGGCCGCCGTCTACTACGTGGACACCACCGGCGCTGCTCGGGTCGACGAGATCTTCCGCACGGCGACAGGCCTGGCCCTGGGTTCCAAGCTGCTCGACCTGGGATCCAACTCGAGTGGTTGCCGAGTCGGCGGAGGCCTGGCCACGGGAGCGGACGGCAAACTCTACGTGGCCGTCGGCGATCTCGAGGCCTCCAGCGAGGCCCAGAACGACGCGAGCCTTGCGGGCAAGGTCCTGCGGGCCAACTTCGACGGCAGCATTCCCGGCGACAATCCGGACCCCGCCAGCCTCGTTTTCGCCAAGGGATTCCGTAACGGCGCGGATCTGGCCGTCAATCCCCACACGGCCCGTCCCGGCGGCACCCTCTATGGCACCGACAGGGGCGAGGCCACCGTCCACGACGAGCTGAACGCCATTCGTTCGGGCGGAAACTACGGCTGGGACAACACCAGCGGCGATTCCGGCGGGAGCTACGACGACCCGCTGGTGGCTTACAACCCGGTCGTGGGCACCACCGCGGTGGAGTCCCTTTCGTCCAACTCGTTCGGCGCGGGGCATGACGGCTCCGCCGTCTTCGCCTGCGCGGACGTGGACGAGATCCGGGAAACGAAGCTCTCCGGTGCGGACATGGATGTGGCCGGGGCCTCGGCGGCTTTCTACGATCCCGACGGCGATCGGGACGGTGTGCCCGATACCCTCTGCCCGCAGAACGTCAGCGCGCTGGCCCTGGGTGACGATGGCCAGCTCTACGCCGCCGCAGAGGGTGCGAATCCGGGCATCTGGCGGATCTGGCGCGATACTCCCGGTCCCCGGGAGGTTTCCGCTCCCGGATCCCCCTTCCAGTTGACGGTGGAAAAATCCGGTTCCGACTTGACCCTGGGCTGGGAGAACCTGGGAGATCTCGACGCCGGTCGGGCCAAGCGCAACGGCGGGCAGCACAGCGCGGCCTACCAGGTCTGGGAGGGCAGCCTGCCCATCGGCGGCAGCTACGATCACACCTCCAAGTTGACCACCGACGGCAATCCCGCGGGACCCGCCCGCCTGAATGCGACCATCACCCCCGACGCGGGCAATCGCTATTTCCTGGTATCGGCCCAGGGCGACAACCTCGAGGGCAGCACCGGGCTCGCCAGCGATGGCGCCGCCCGCCCGGGGCCAACGGATTACTGCGATGTCATCGGTTGGGGCAACCTGGAAGGCCAGTGTGCCTTCGACTTCAAGATCCCCGGCACCAACGACGTGCTCAAGCTGACGGACTACAACCCCCACTCGCCGACCTACATGCAGGAACTTTCCCTCGAAGACTTCCGGGGCATCGTCTACAAGCTGGCCCTGACGGCGGAGAACTGCTTCTGGTGCACGGTGGAAGCCCAGGACGAGGCGATCAACGACGAAAAGTACGGGCACCGGGACTTTACCTTCGTTTCGATCTTCACCCTGGCTTACAGCTACTGGACGGTGGTTCCGCCGGGGGAGTGCGCCAGCCGCATCGAGACCTGGGCGAACAACTACAATTCCACCACGCCGATCCTCTGTGACGAGGACCACGACGGCGACGGCAAGGGCGATGCCACCGTACAGTGGAACATCTCCGGCGGAGCCCCCCAGAATTTCTACGTCGATCAGGGCAATGTGGTCTACAGGTACGCCAGTGGCGCCCAGTTCGCTTCAGACGTGGAAGCCACGATTCTTCCCGAGATCAATCCGGAGACCTGCGAGTGATCAGCATTTTTTCCGGCCTTTTTCACCGAGAGCGGCGTTCAGCGCCGCTCTTCTCCTGTGTCCTCGCCTCGATCGTCCTGCTGTGGCCCGGCGCTTCTTCTTGGGCCGGGGAGGATGCCCCGGCGCCACCCGCCGACGGCCGGGTGCAGGTGGACGGTGCCGAGGGGAGCGTGACCGATGCGCTCCAGGGCAAGGAGGGTATGCGGATCCAGACCATGTGCGTCCATTGCAACTCGGCCAACATCCAGGTCGGGGGCCTCAACCAGGAGCTGGCGCCGATACTCTGGGACGGTTATCCCCTTTTCGGCGGCATGGCGACCTCCTTCGTGCTGAGCATCCTGCCCCCGGATACGGTGGCCGAGGCCCAGGTCACCAAGGGGCCCGGTGAGGCCCGGGCGCCTTCCCCCGCGGCGGGGGGGGTGGTGCAACTCGAAGGCAGCCGACCCGCGGAGCTGCCTCGCTTCGAGCTGACCGGCACGACGGGATCCTACGGGCTGCAGACCGGGGTCGCCCGCGCTTCGGGAAATCTCACCCGCTGGCTCGCCGGTCGGGTGACCCTGGGCAAGACCCGCGTGGACCCCGTCGATGACGACGGCGACGGCTGGCACGATGTCAGCGCCCTCGAACGCGAGTACGCGGAAGGGGAGTTGCGCCTGCAGCTCGGGCGCGACCACGAGGTGCAGGCGGGAGCATCGTGGATCTCCGAAGATAGTCTCGAGGGGCGGGGCGCCTTCGATATCGTTTCTTATGTCTTCGACCCCGAGCGCCATGCGGCCTGGACCCGGGAAGATGCCCTGATCGGCCGGCGGGAATATCGTCTCGGATGGCGCTGGCAGATGAAAGAGGGGGGCACCCTCTCCCTCAAGCTTCTCGAGGCGACGCGTCACCAGGATGTGCTCAGCCAGTTCACAGCCGTCTCGGTGCCCGGCTTCTCGAACGAGATGGAACGGCGACTGGGTGTCTTCCAGCGGCAGCGTTGGGGACGGCTGCAGTTCGATCAGCCGATCGGTCTTTCCATGCGGGTGTCGGCGGGCGTCGAGGCGGTCCACGACAAGGCGGTGGCCCAGGTCAAGGACTCGATCACGCCGGTGGAAGCCGAGTACCTCAAGACCTGGTCCGGCTTCGTCAGTGCCTACTGGAGCCTGTCCTCCCGCTGGGACCTGGAAGCGGGTCTGCGCCGCGACGACGACGAGATCTTTGGCGCCCAGACCTCGCCCCGAGTGACGGTGCGCTTCTTTCCCGCCCGAGGCTGGACCCTCCGGGCCCTGGCCGGCAGGACTTTCCGGGTGCCCCGTTCGATCTTTTCCGAGGTTTGCTGCGGCCAGCAGCTGCAGCGCAACGTTCTGGAGGACGGGAGAATCCTGGTGCAGGCCGAGGACGCCATGACCTGGGCGCTGGAGACCACCTATCAGCCCTCGCCGGAGTTCAAGGCCAGCGTCTACCTGGCCCGCACCGACTTCGACAACCATATCCTCCGGGCGGTGGGGCGCAGCCAGTCCTGGATCCAGACCTACGCCAACATCAACGTGCCGGAGGCCACCTCCAAGACCGCCGAGCTGGCCCTGACATGGAAGCCGCTGAGGGGCCTCAGCCTCGATGGTTCCGTGGGCTGGCTCTCGTTCCACAACACCAGCGGGAGAGATCCCGTGGCCCTGGTCCGCGAGACCCTCGTGCTGCTGGCCGAGGTGCCGATTCCCATGGATCGGGTGCCCTACCGGCCCACCCGCACCGGTTCGTTCTCCATTTCCTACTCCTTTCCGAAGGGGCTGGCGCTCTCGGGGCAGGCCAACTACACCGGCGGGATGCTGATTCAGCAGTTCGCGGACGATCCCCTGACGGGGTCCAACATTCTCCTGCCCGAATTGCGGCCCACTCCCGGTTTCTGGATCGTCGGCCTGGCCGTCGACATCCCCCTGGGTCGTGGGCTCAGTCTCAATGCCGCCGGCGACAACCTGGGCAACCGGATTCAAAACGACCTGGGCGACCCCACCACCGACTACAACTGGGGCCCGCTCACCGGGCGCTCCTGGCGGGCCAGCCTCCGCTGGCGGCTCGACTAGGAGCGGCATGATAGATTCTCCGCCCGTGGCCGCTGCGCTTTGGGTAGTCGGCGGCGGGCGGGGTGAACCATGAGCCTGGTCGAGCATGAGTCCCGTCCCGTCGACGGGGAGTTCCGGCTCTGCTGGCGGCGTTTGCGCCGGGGCGCCTTTCCCTTTCTGCTCGACAGTGCCCTGGCGACTCACCCGGCCTCGACGCGTTCCCTGGCCGGGGCCGATCCTTTTCTGCTGCTGGAGGTGACGACGGATCGCGCCCGCATCATCCGCGGTGGTGAGATCGAAGAAGCGGCTCCCGAGGGTTTCGGGCTGTTGCGAAGGCTCTGTGACGAAGTTCGGGGTCGGGATGTCATGGCCGTCGGCTACCTGGGATACGACTTGGGCGGTCGCATCGAGAGGCTGCCCCGGCGAGCGGTGGACGACCAGGGCTTCCCGGAGCTGGTCTTCGCCTTCTACGATCGTTGGATCGAATGGGATCACCACGGGGGAGGCCTGCGCCGCCGCGGGGATGGTGCCGGGGGCCGGCGGGTCGAGGCCACGGCGCTCGACCCGTCCCGGCCGCCTTCTCGGCCGGCGGCCAATTTCACCCGCGAGGGGTACCTGCAGGCTGTCGAGCAGGTTCGCGCCGCCATCGCCCGGGGGGACATCTACCAGGTCAACCTCTCCCAGCGCATGGCGGCAAGGGGGCCGGCCGACCCCCATGAGCTCTACTCTCGTCTTCGGCGGCTGTCTCCCGCGCCTTACTCCGCCCTGCTGGGCTTCGGCCGGCGGGCGGTGATTTCCGCGTCGCCCGAGGAGTTCCTCCGTCTCGAGGGGAGAGTGGTGCGCACCACGCCGATCAAGGGCACCCGGCCCAGGGGGCGCGACGAGGCGGAAGACCGGCGGCTGAAGGAGGCGCTGCTGGCCAGCGCCAAGGATGCCGCCGAGCTGACGATGATCGTCGACCTGGAGCGCAACGACCTGGGTCGGGTCTGCGCGCCGGGGAGCGTGGTCGTTCGCGAGCGCTGCCGCCTCGAGGCGCATCCGACGGTCTGGCACCTGGCCTCGGTGGTGGAGGGTCGGCTGGAGGCGGACCGCGATTTTGTCGACCTGCTGCGGGCGACCTTCCCGGGTGGTTCGGTGACGGGGGCGCCGAAGATCCGGGCGATGGAAATCATCGACGAGCTGGAGCCCACCCGGCGGGGAGTGTTCACCGGGGCGATCGGGATGATCGAGCCTGCGTCGCGGCCGGAAAACGACCGACTCCGGCTGAGTGTCGCCATCCGCACCATGCACTTCGATGAGGGTTGGGTTACCTTCCAGGTCGGCGGGGCCGTAGTCTGGGATTCCGACCCCGAAGGGGAGTACCGGGAAACCCTGGTCAAGGCTCGCGCCCTGGGCGGTGCCCTGGGGCTGGACCTGGAGGTCTGACAATGGCCTGGCTCTATCTCGACGGCCGCATCATGGACGAAAAACGAGCCAGGATCCCGGCTACGGATCCCGCTCTGGCGTGGGGTGTCGGCGTTTTCGAGGTGGCTCGGGGCTACAACCAACGGGCGTTTCAGCTCGATGCGCACCTCGATCGGCTCCGGCGTTCCGCCGAGCACTTCGGCATTCGGGCCCGGCTGCCTCCCCTCGATGGGGTGGTGCATCGCCTCTTCGTGCGCAACGGGCTTTCGGGGGGCTACACCCGAATCACCCTGACCGGTGGCGGGCACCTGGTCGTGGTCACCCAACGATGGAAGGCTCTGCCCCGCAAGGTCTACCGGCAGGGGGCGGCCCTGGCGATCGCTCCCTTCCGCAGGGATCCCGCCGCGCCCCTGGCCGGTCACAAGACCCTCAACTACCTGGAGAACATGAAGACGCGCTGGGAGGCGGAAGAGGAGGGGGTTCTCGATGCCCTCGTCCTGGGCCTGCGGGGGGATGTCCTCGAGGGCACCCGATGCAACGTCTTCATGGTGGAAAAAGGCCGCCTGCTCACTCCGCCCCTCGCGCAGGGCATCCTGCCGGGTGTGACCCGGAAGGTCGTCCTCGACCTGGCTCGGCGGCAAGGATGGCCCGTGGCCGAGCGTCGGCTGCGCCTTTCCCGGCTGTGCGCCGCGCAAGAGGTTTTCGTCACCAGTACCATGATGGAGATCGTTCCCATCGTACGCATCGGCGAGCACGACCTGCCCGGTCCCGGTCCGGTCGCCCGTTCCCTGCTCGCCGCCTACCACGAGAAAGTGAGAGAGGAATGCGGCACGAGGTGAGGATTTGCCCATGAACGACCTGGCACCCTTTATGCGGCGGCGCATTCTTGAGCCCCTGATTCCCGGTGAGCGCACCCGGCGCTTCGGTCGCCTGCTGTTCCTGGCGGGCCTGGTGGGTGTCGTGGCGGGGGTCGGTGCCATCGCGTTCCACTGGATGCTGGAGGTGGTTTCCTGGGGCCTGCTCGATCGCCTCGCCGGCTACCGCCCGCAGGAGGCGGCCGGCGAGGTCAAGGTTCTGCCTCCCGGCACCGGCGCCTTCCGCCCCTGGTTGCTCTTCTTCCTGCCCGCTCTCGGCGGCATCGTTTCGGGAGCCATCGTCTACCTGTTCGCCCCCGAGGCCGAGGGCCACGGAACCGACTCGGTGATCGAGGCCTATCATCGTAAGGGCGGACGGATTCGCGCTCGCGTGCCTTTCGTCAAGGCCGTCGCCTCGGCGATCACCATCGGGTCGGGTGGGTCGGGCGGGCGCGAAGGCCCCATCGCCCAGATCGGCGCCGGCATCGCATCCACCCTGTCGCTGGGGTTCAAGCTGTCCCAGAAGGACCGCACCCTGCTGGTGGCCGCGGGCATGGGGGCCGGCATCGGCGCGATCTTCCACGCTCCCCTCGCGGGCGCTCTCTTCGCCGCCGAGGTGCTCTACCGGGAGATCGATTTCGAGTTCGAGGTGATCGTCCCCGCCACCGTGGCCTCCATCATCGCCTACTCCACGGCGGCGTTGCATTTCGGCTGGGAACCCCTGTTTCACACGGGAAACCTGCAATTCCGCAACCCCGTGGAACTGGGGGGCTACCTGATCCTGGCGCTGGCGATGGCCGTGTCCGGAGGCCTCTTCCCGCGGATCTTCTACGGCGCCCGCGACCTTTTTCGCGCGACACGGCTGCCGCTGTGGATCACCCCCGCTATCGGAGGGCTGCTCACCGGCGCCGTGGGACTGGTCTTCCCCGACGCCCTGGCCACCGGCTACGGTATCGTTCAGGGTGCCCTGGACGGCAAGGTGGGATGGGGCTTTCTGCTCGCCGCCGCTTTGACGAGGATGGTGACCACCTCCACCTCCATCGCGTCGGGAGGTTCAGGGGGTGTCTTCGGCCCCTCGGTGGTGATCGGTGGCGCCCTCGGCGGTGCGGTGGGCCTGGGTATCCACCAGGTGGCGCCCTGGCTGGCGCCCCATCCCGAGAGCTACGCTTTGGTGGGCATGGCGGCCTTTTTCTCGGCGGCGGCCAACACCCCCCTTTCTTCGGTGATCATCGTCTCGGAAATGACCGGGAATTACCATCTTCTGGTCCCCACCTTCTGGACTTGCGCCCTGGCCTTCGCCCTGGCCAAGCGAACGAGCCTCTACGAGCAGCAGGTGGACTCCCGGGCGGATTCTCCCCACCACAGTGGACAGATGGCCCTCGAGGTGTTGCGGCGGCTGAAGATCCGCGAGTTCATGGTACCCCTCGACCAGATGCGTGATCGCCTGCTGGAGCCGGGAACGCCTTACCCGGAGATCGTGCGCCGTTTCTCCCGCACCGGGGGCGTCTCCTTCCCGGTACTCGGTGGAGACGGACGCATGGTGGGGTGGGTCACCGACGCCCAGCTGCGCGCGGCCCTGGCCCAGCAGGAACTGGCCCCGTTGCTCGTGGCCCAGGATCTTGCCGTCACCCCTGAAACGGTTTCGCTGGAAGCCAGCCTCGACGTGGCCGTGCGCCGGCTGATTCGCGCCGGAGTCGGCGAACTGGTCGTGACCGATCCCCGCGATCCGGACCTTCCCGTCGGCGTGATCAGCCGGCAGACCGTCGTCGCCGCCTATGACCGGGAGATCCTCAGGGCCCACGAGGAAGAGGCTCTCTGATGCGCCTGGTGGGAGACATCGGAGCGACTCACACGCGCCTCGGAACGGCCCGGGCGGCGACCGCGGAAGCCGCGTCCGGGGTCGAAGCGGTGGAAGTCTTCGCGTCCGCCGAGGCGCCTTCCCTCGAGCCCCTGCTGGTCCGCTACACACGCGATCGCGTTGAAGACTTCACCGAGGCGGTGCTGGGAGTGCCGGGGCCTGTGCGCCGGGGAGCCGTGCAGACGACCAACCTGCCCTGGCGTGTCGAGCAAGATCGCCTGGCGGAGCGGCTCGGCTGCCCCGTCACGCTGCTCAACGACGTGGAGGTCGCCGCGTGGGGCGTGGCCGCGGCCGAAGCGCGAGGCCTGTGCGACACCCTGCAGGCCGGTCGGCCGGAGGCGGGGGCCGCCCGCGTGCTGCTCACCCTGGGCACGGGACTCGGCCAGGCCGTCATCGCTCGCACTCCGGAGGGCTGGTGGCCGCTGGCTTCCGAAGGTTCCCACGTCGACTTCGGGCCGGCGGACGACCGCGATGCGGCCCTGTGGCGCGAGGCCCGGAACGAGTGGGGGCACGTGAGCTGGGAGCGCTTTGTTTCAGGGCCCGGCCTGGTGCGCCTGGTGCGCTTTCTCGCCGCCGAGCAGAGAGTGCCCACCCCTGCCGGGCTCGACGGGCCTTCCCCCGTCGCGGCCATCGTCCAGCGGGCGCGGGACGGGGACTGCGAACTCAGCCGCCGGGCCGTGGGCTGGCTCAGCCGTCTGCTCGGCGCCCAGGCCGGTAACCTGGCCCTCGCCGCCTGTGCGCTGGGAGGGGTCTATCTCGCAGGAGGCCTGCTCAAGCGTCTGGGCCGGGCCTTGGACACCACGGCGCTGGTCGAGGCTTTCCGCGCCAAGGGACGCTACCGGGACTTGCTGGCGGAGGTTCCCCTGCGCCTGGTTCCAGACGATCTGCTGGGGCTGCGCGGCGCCGCCCTGGTGCCGCGCAGCCGGCTGGATCACTCTGTCTCTTCTTCCAGCAAAGGGTAGTCGAGAGCGTAAGGCGGTTTGCCCCCGCCCTCTTCCAGCAGAAAACGATCGAGCCAGCGCATCATGCGCAGGGAGTAATCGTAGCGGGCCGCCGCGCGGGCATTGCCGTGGCCTTCCTCTTCGTAGAACACCAGGCGCACGGGAACGCCGCCCTTGTGCCGCAGGGCCCGATAGAGTTCCTTGGACTGCCCCGGATCCACCCGCCGATCTTTCTTGCCGGCCAGGATCAGCAGGGGCGTCTCGGCCCGATTCACGTGCAGCAGCGGCGAGCGGTCGAGCAGGAGGTCGAGGTTTTCGTAAGGGGTGGTGCGCCAGTGCACCAGCTCCATTTCCTTGGGAATGTCGGTAGTGCCGGCCTTGGAAAGCTGGTTGGAGATTCCCACGAACATCACGCCGGCACGGAAGCGCGCGCTGTGACGGGTGCAGGCCCATGCCGTGAAGAATCCGCCGTAGGAGCCTCCCGTGATGCCGACTCGTTCGGCGTCCACCAGGCCCCGCGCGACCAGGGAGTCGATGCCGGCGAGGATGTCGTCGAACTCCTTGCCACCTCCGTCGCCCTGGTCGGCCTTGGTGAAGGCGACACCGCGTCCCGTCGAGCCCCGGTAGTTGGGATAGAACACCGCATAGCCCCGCCCCGCGGCCACCTGCCCGGGGCTCGAGTAGCGCGTCAGCCAGCCGTGGACCCAGTGGGATTCCGGGCCTCCGTGAGCGACGACGATCAGCGGAACACGGCCGCCGTCCCGCCGCTCGAGGGGATGGATCAGCAGTCCCTCGATCGGCATGCCGTCCTCCGCTTTCCAGCGGAAGATCTCCTGGCGGCCCAAGGCGATTTGCGCGAGCCAGGGATTGCTGTCGGTGATGCGCCGGGGCGGGCTGCCCGGAGTCCACGAGAAGGCTTCGGCGGGGTGGTGGGGAGACTCGCCCACCAGGGCCAGGCGCGTGCCCGAACGGTTGGTGTCGAGGCTGCGGAAGACGGGGGTCTGCGCTTCGAAGAGCGTCCGGCCGGGGCCCCCGTCGAGGGGGATGGTGGCCACCTTGGACGTGGTGCCGAAGTGGGCCAGGTAGACGACTTCGCCGGATTCCGGCACGAAACGGAAGTCCACCACGTCGCCTTCCGCCAGGCCGGGCAGCAGATCCTCGGGCGTGCCCCCGGTCAGGGGGGCGAAGAGCAGTCGTCCCGCGCCGGGGTCGTGCAGATCGGCGCCGGAGATCAGCACCACGAAGCGGGAGTCGGGGGAGACGCGAAACGCGCCGAGCTTGCCGGGATTGTCGATGCGGGCGACGACTTTCTTTTCTTTGGCGTCGATGACCCGCAAGCGCCGGTACATGTAGCGATCGTCGGTCAGGGGAGTGGGAGAGACATCGACCACCATCCAGCGGCTGTCGGGCGACCAGGAAACGGACCAGGGGTGGCCGTCGAGCGCTTCGACGACCCGGGCCGGCTCGGCGGCCTGGTCGAAGCCGTGGGGGAGTGCCGCCAGGTAGAGCTTGCGGGCCGGCGTGTCTTCTTCGAAGACCTCGACCTTGAAGCCCTTTTCTTTCAGCTCGCGACGTTCTTCGCTTTCGGCCTCGACGGCGACGAGGGCCAGGCTCTTGCCATCCGGGGCCAGGGCGAAGGCGTCGATGTCGGAGTCGAGGCCGACGACGCGCCGCGCTTCACCACCATCGGCGGGCAGGGCGTACAGCGCCTGGTGCTCGTCGTCGCCCCGCTTGGCCAGAAAGCAGAGGACGCGCTCGGTGCACCATTCCAGGGAAGAGACGGCCTGCTTGCCGGTGATGAAGGCGCGTGATGTCGAGCCCTCGAAGGAGATCAGGTTCACCCGCTGGTAGGGACGGCCGTCTTCGTCGCGGCCGGGGAGACGCGGGACGGAGGTGACCACTGCAATTTCCGTCCCGCGGGGGCTGATCCTGGCCGCCGTGACCGATTGCAGGCGGGCCACGTCTTCGGGGGTCATCGGCCGCGGATCGGCCGCCGATCCGTGGGGGAAAGCCAGGGCCGCGGCCGCGAGAACGACGAGGGCGCGGCCAACACGCTGTTGGGCCATGGGGAGGTCTCCTGTGCGGTATCTGCCGATCAGTTCTTCATGCGCAAGGGAATTTGGGGTGCGCTGATGAGCCGGCTCTCGGGAGGCGGAGCAAAATCGGCTTCGAAATGTCCAGGGAGGAGGAAGATGGTCTGGGCTTCCTGCCCCGGGATCTGGAAGGTCAGCCGGTCACCCCCGGCCAGGCAGAGCCGACGGGCCAGCAGGTAGGCTCCCGTATCGACAGGGCGCTGCAGGCGATCGATCTCGTTGAAGTAGAGGTCGAGATCGCGCCGGCGCGCCCCCGTCTCGACATCTTCGATCAGGCGCTCGATGGGCAGCCCGTAAGGATACCAGTTCCACGCGAAAACGGAGTGGTCTTCTCCGAGGGGGCGGCGCCAGTCGTTGCCGTCGCCCGCCGCGTAGGTGGTGAAGATTTCCGGCACCAGGGGCGGGGCGGGGACACTCGGCAGGGGTCGCCACCGGCCGCCGCGCAACTCGAGGCGAAAGCGCTCGCCCGCCAGGGTGTAGACCTCCCAGGCCGTACGGGAGTCGAGCACATCGATGCGTGTGCCGTCCGGAAGACGCAGCACCGGCTCCGGCCGGCGCGTGGCCCAGCTTCCGGCATCGCTCTCCTGCGCCCGCAACCGTTTGCTGGTGGGGAAGAAGTAGGTCTCGGCGCCGCTCGGCGCCTGGACCACCACGGTCCCTTTGCGATCGGTGGCGTCGAGACCGATGCGATAGCCGAAGGGGGAGACCAGCACGGCCCCGTCCTCTTCGAGGCGGCAGGCCGGCAGTTCGGTGCGGAGCCGGCCCTCGTCCAGTCGCAGTTCGAAGCGGGAACCGTCGTTGCGCTCGACGCGGATGGTCGTGCCGTCGGGAAGCCCGCGCAGAAACTCGGCGCCCCGTTCGAAGTGCCGTTGGGAGCGGAAGGCCGGGGCGATGAGTGCACCGGCGGCATCCTCCTCCGGGGGCGAGGCCGCCGAGGGGGCCAGGATCAGCGCGAGCAGGCAGGTCGAAGTCAGGATTCTTGTCATGGCTGCATTCTACTGCTCCCGCGTCGGCACTGCCCCAAGGGGCGGTTTCATGGAAGGTCGGCCCGGCCTTTGCTATTCTCCAACCGAGGTTCTTCTGCCTCCTCAGTTCTGGGTGCCCTCTTCATGCATCGACCGCGACGCCATCACGATGAGCTCCTCCGGCGGGCCCACGGAGCCCTCGAGCAGCAGGACTTCGGGGAAGCCGAGGCCCAGGCTCGCCGGGCGCTGATGCTGCGTCCCGGCTCCCAGCAGGCGCGGGGGGCCCTCTCCTCGGCCCTGATCGAACAGGCACGGTACGACGAGGCCGCCGACTACCTGGGCCAAATGCTCGCCGAGGAGCCGGAGGACCTGGCGGCACTGGCTGATCTGGGGCTGTGCCTGTTCGAACTCTGCGAGTTCTCGGCGGCCGAGGCGGCCCTCTCCAAGGCACTGGAAATCGAGCCTCACGACCCCCAGGCCTCCTACTGGATGGCCCTGTGTCTCGAGCGCAGGAGCCAGTTCGAACTCGCCGAGCGCTACTTCCGCGTGGCTCACGAGATCGACCCCGACGCCTATCCCCGGCCGGTGAGGATCAGCCGCGAAGAATTCGCCAACGCTGTCGCCGCGGCCCTCGAAGAGTTGCCCGACGAACTGCGCTCGCAAATGGTCAATATCTCCATTCTGGTGGAAGATTTGCCTCGAGAAGACGATCTGCGGGCCTACGATCCTCCTCTCGATCCCTGCCTCTACGGTCTTTTCGTCGGGGTGCCCCTGGCCGAGCGCAGCCAGGGGGACCTGCCCGATGTGCCCGCGACGATTTTCATCTATCAGCGCAACCTCGAACGCTTCTGCGGCGATCGCGAGACTCTGCTGCAGGAGATCCGACTGACCCTGCTCCACGAAATCGGGCACTTCCTGGGCTTCGACGAGGAAGAACTCGCCGACCGCGGTCTGGCCTAGGTTGCAACACGCATCAGTGGGCCGCCCCTCCCGGAAGCCTTCGTCCGTGAAATCTTCCCTTGAAATCTTTCTTCGCGGGTGGCGTCGCGCTCGATGGAAAAGGTCCGGGCCCGGTGTCGGGCGGCGGCCCCACAAAACGAACGGTTGCGGACTGCGGCGGAGGGTGAGGCTCTCGGTGCTGCAAAAAAACCGTGGCATTTCCCTCTTGTTCGCTGGTTTTCCTGCTCGATCATCGTAAACCTTGGCGCGGTGTCGCCGGCATGTCGGCCGGCGGGGAGACCGGAACGCGGAGAACGGGGCGGTGCGCTAGTGGGCCGTTTCCACTGGGGAGAGCGATGAAACTACGAAAATATGCGGGATTCCTGCTTCTGACCGCGAGCCTGGCATGGTCGCTCGTGGGCCTGGCGGTGGCGGCCGGGGAGTGCGAGCAACTCTGCCAGCAGCAGTACGCCGAAGATCTGGCCCAGTGCGTGGACGCTCACCAACAGGCCCTGGCCCAGGCGGCCGCCGACCGGGAAGCCTGCCTCGAGCAGGCCCAGTCTTTCCTCGACCAGTTGCGCTGCCAGACGGCGTACCAGTCGGCTCGTTCCCGGGCGGACCTCGCGCGCACGCGCTGCGAGCATCAGGCCGAATCGGCTCTTGCCCAGTGCCTGGTCGATTGCAGCCAGTCTCCCGCGGCGCCCTGATCCCGGTCGGCCGGGTCAGACCGGCTGGTGGGCGAGCAGCTCTTCCGCCTTGCGCAGCAGGGCGTCTTCGATGTTGATCCCCTTGTGGATCACGTCACTGGCGCCAAGGGAGGAAAGGGCCTGCCATTCCGGGCCCAGCAGCGAGGTTTCGTCTCGGCTGGTGTAGATCAGGACGGGAATGTCGGGCCGGGGCAGGGCCCGGAGCACTTCCGTGCCCTCGGCGTCGGGGAGCGTCAGGTCCAGGACGACCAGGTGTACGGGGGAGGTGGCCAGCACCTGCCGCGCTTCGGCGACGGTGCGCACGCCGATGGTGCGGTAGCGCCGGCCGAGAACCTCCGTGGCCAGGTGCAGGAAGAAATCGGTGTCTTCCACCACCAGCACCGTCGAGCCGCCGCCACGGCCTTCCTCCACCGGAAAACGGTGGCCGCACTGGGGGCAGCAGACATCCTCGGCGGCCCCGGAAACGGTTTCGTCGGCGTACTCCTCGACCCGAATCAGCGTGTCGGTGAGGCTCGAGGGAGCCGGGGGCAGGGAACTTCCCCGGACCGGGTGACCGCCGCTGAGGGTCTTCGCGGGCCCCGGGTGCAGGGCCACGGTCTCGCCACACTGTCCGCAGCGAATCTCGCCACTTTCGGGAACTTTCGCCTCGGCGATGCTGTTGACCGTACCACAGGCCGGACAGGGGAATTCGACTTCCTGATGGGACATCCCGGACCTCCGCCTCCCGGTCTGGAACCGGGGGGTCAAGGACCAAGTTGGGTCCCGCGTCGGCCGGATGCCAGCGGGCACGCCGAGAGATTCCCGTCAGGGGAGCAGGAGGCTGGGGTCGATCGGCCTGCCCCGGCGGCGGATTTCGAAGTGCAGATGGGGCCCGGTGGCGTTGCCGGACTGTCCCGAGCGCGCAATGACCTGCCCTCGCTCGACCTCCTGGCCGCGGTGGACGGCCAGTGACTGGTTGTGGGCGTACCAGGACGAAAACCCCCCGGCATGCTCGATCACCACCAGTCGACCATAGCGACCCCGGCGGCCGGCGAAGGTGACCCGGCCGCTCCTGGCCGCGCGGACCGCCGTGCCTGCCGGGGCGGTGATGTCGATGCCCTGGTGGCGACCGTGGGCCCGCCGGACTCCGAAGCGGGAGGAGAGCGGCCCGTCCAGCGGCCAGGACCAGCCGTCCTTCACCAGGGGCCCGGGTTCGGCGGGTGACGCGGGTTGGGCGGGAGGGACCTCCAGCACCCGGGTGGCTCCCGGAATCAGCAGCTTCTGCCCGGCGGCCAGCCTGCGGGGATCGTCCAGGTGGTTGGCCCGCGCGATGTCTTCGAGGGGCACGCCATAGGTGCGGGCGATGCGCCAGAGAGTCTGTCCCCGGCGCACCACGTGGATCACGCCCCGTGGCGTGGGCGCTTCCACGACCGGGGCCCGGGCCGCCATGCGGTGAGTGCCGCAGCCGGTGGCGACGAGGCCCGCGGCCAGGGTCCACGCGATCAGCGCGGGCCTCACGCTTCGCGCTCCATGGAGGAGGCTTGCTCGAGCAGGCGGGCCATGTCCGCCGGCATCTCGGCTCGAACCGCGATCTCGCCCGACTCGCGCCGGGGGTGGGGGAAGACCATCGAGTGGCAGTGGAGCTGGCAGCGATCCGCACCGAGGCGCTCACGCAGGGCGTCGTCCAGTTCGCCCGCTTTCAGGTACTGCCGGACCTGCCTGTCCTCCAGCCCATAGAGCTTGTCGCCCACCACGGGATGGCCCTCGAGGGCCAGATGGGCCCGAATCTGGTGCCGCCGGCCGGTGAGCAACTCGGCCTCCACCAGGCTCAGGCGACCGACCCGGCGCAACACCCGGAAACGGGTCTCGCACTCCCGCGTCTGCGCCGCCAGGGGCGACTGGCGGTAGACCACCGTGTCGGCGGAGTGATAGCCCAGGGGCTGGCGGCAGACAAAAGCGTCCTCGACGGGGTGCCCGAAAACCAGGGCGAGGTAGTGCTTGCGCACTTTTCCCCGCTCGAAGGCGGTCTGGAGCTTTCGCGCCGCCCAGCGATGGCGACTGAGCAGCAGCACGCCCGAGGTCTCGGCATCGAGACGGTGGGCCAGGGTCAGGTCGTCCTCGCCGCGCCGGCGGCGCAGCAGCGAGATGACCGTGTTGCGCAGGTGGTTGTGGGTCGGGTGGACCACGAGCCCGGGAGGCTTGTCGATCGCCAGCAGGTCCTCGTCTTCGTAGAGCACCACCGGGTCGAAGTCGATGGAAGCCTCCTCGGGGTGTGGGCTTTCGATGATCACCTCGCCCCCCTCCCGTACGGGGGTGGAAGGCTTGACCGGGGCATCCCAGCTCAAGCGCACCCGCCGGGCGATGGCTTTCTGGATGCGATTGCGGGAGAGCCGCGGGATCATCCGCATCAGGAATTGATCCAGGCGGTAGCCCGCCATGGCCGGATGCACCCGGAAACGGGTTCGCGTGATGGCTTCGCTGTCTTTCACGCCGGAGAGGTTACCGGATTCGCGAGCGACGTGGGAATGCTGGATAATGCTCCGATCATGAAGCGAACCCACCCCAACCCCAGGTTTTCCACCCGGCTGCTGTCGGCCCTGGCGGTCGCGGCTTTTTTCCTGCCCGGTCTCGCCCAGTACGGAGAGCGGGCCATGGTGGCCCCCGGCGATGCGCTGCCCGCGGGCCTGATCGTCAGCCAGGGCGGGCCTGCGGGCCGGGATCTGGCTCCCCTGGTGGGCAAGCGTCCGGTCCTGGTGACCTACTGGCGCCCGGGGGACGGCCTGTCCGAGGCGGCCCTGACCGGCGCGGTGGACCTGCAGAAGACCCGTGCCACCGGGGCCGTGGTCTTTCCCGTGGCGGTCCTGGCTGCTTCCCAGGCCCCTGAGAGCATCCGCACCCGCCTCGACGCCCTGGGCCTGCCGGACCTGCCGGCGCGCCAGGACGGGGGACAGCTCGCTCGCATCCTCGGTATCCGCAAGACCCCTGCCTTCGCCCTGATCGACGCTGGTGGTGTCCTGCGCCTGGTGGGTGGTGGTGACGTCCAGCAGAACAGTCCTGCCGGTATGACCATCGCCCGGGCGCTCGAGTTGGCCGCCTCGGGCAAGCCGGTGCCCAACCTGGGCACGCTTCCTTCGCGGCCGGTCTACCGTCTGCTGGGCCGCAAGTTGCCCGACCTTGCGGGGACCCTCCTCGATGGCACCACCTGGCGCAAGATTTCCGATCTGCGCCAGGAAGGCAAGAAGACGCTTCTCTTCTACTGGTCGCCCACCTGTCCCCATTGCAAGCGGGCCCTGCCCAAGCTCCGGGACTGGTACACCCGGGCCCGACCGGACGACCTGCTGATCATCGACATCGCCCGGGCGGACTCCCCCTATCTGGCGCGGGAAGTCCCCGGCATGATCGGCCAGTACCCCTGGCCGCACCTGCTGGACAAGGACCGGTCGATCTCCAAGGCTCTGATGGCCCGGGAGACTCCATCGAGCTACCTGCTTTCGGCCGATGGCGAGGTGCTGGGCATCAAGATCGGCGAAAACGTCGACTGGGGGCGGTGGCTCGGCAGCGACTGATCCACCCCTCTCCCCCGATCTTCTGCCGGGCCCCGGCCCCGTGGCGTCCGCTGCCCGGGTGCAGGACAATCTCGGCGGGGCGTGAAGCCTGCGACCCGCGCTGGAGGAACGACCATGGCCGGAAAGCCTTCGAAAAAGCAAAAGGCGCGAGCCCGGAAGCAATCGGCTCCGGCCGGGCCTCCGGCGGCGTCCGGGCCGGAACTGCCCGCCGGAGGTGAACTGGCGGTCCAGGTCTCGCGTTTCGATCTCGGCGCCCAGGAGAAGGTGCTGTCCGAGGCCCTGGGTCCCCCCCCGCCGGGTTACCACCTGACGATCGTGCGCGGATGGATCCGCTCTCCGGGGACCGTGGTGGCTGTCTGGGACATCAACGACGCCAAGGCTCTGGCCCAGGTGGAAGCGGCCGGCTGGGACCGTTTCCGGCTGCGGGTCCTGGACGCCGACGATCGTCTGCTGGCGGAACATGGACCGGCCCGGCGCTCCGGGACCTACCACATCAGTCTCGAAGCCCGCCCCCAGGCCATTCGCCTCGTGATCGGCATCGAGCGGGAGGACGGTTTCTTTCAGACCCTCGCCCGTTCGGGATGGGTGCGCATGCCGCCGCCGCCGGAGTCCCGGCGAGAGGGCCCCGCGCAGCTGGCCGCCCTCGATCCCGACCTGGATCGGCGGGCGCTGCTGGCTGCGGAACCGCCGCCCCGTCCCGGGCACGCTCCCGGCGACAACCGCCTGGGTCCCGGTGCGCGGCTCGCCGGGCGCCTCGGCGTCGCCGCCCGGGCCGCCACCGGCGAGGAGGACCGGCGTCGCGCGCAGGCGGCCCTGGCTCGGGCCTCGACCCCGCAGCCGGGCCGTGACGGTTCCCCGGCAGGGGGCGCGGGAGAGCCGGCGTCCGGCGGAGCCGGGGACGAGGGCGCGCATCGTGGGTCGGCGGCCAGCCGTCATGACCTTCTCGATCCCGGGGAGCCGGCTCCGAGTTCGCCTCGCAAGTGGGGCCCCACCTCTCCCGCGGGACCTTTTTCGGGGCCGGGAAGCGGGGGATGATGCGCAGCGCCGGCGCCCTGGTCCTGGTGCTGCACGCCCACCTCCCCTGGGTGCGTCATCCCGAGCTTCCCTTCTACATGGAAGAGCACTGGCTCTACGAGGCCGTCGCCGAAACTTATCTGCCGCTGATCCAGGCCCTGCGGGCTCTCGAGGCGGACGGCGTGCCGGCGCGGTTGACGGTGGACGTTTCGCCCACCGTCGGCGCGATGCTCGACGATGCCCTGCTGCAGGAGCGTACGCTCGGCTACTTCGACAACCTGTTGGCCCTGGTGGCCAAGGAAAAGCGCCGTACCGCGGGCGACGAGGGCCTCCACCCGGTGGTGCTGTTCTACGAGGAGCGGCTCGAGGGGCTGCGCTCGCTCTACCTGCAGCTCGAGCGGAATATTCCGGCCGAACTGGCCCGTCTCGAACAGGCCGGCATGCTCGAGTTGGCCACCTGCGCGGGAACCCACCCCCTGCTGCCGATGCTCATGGAGCGCCCCGGACTGGTGCGGGGTCACGTGCGCACGGCCGTGCGTGAGCATCGCCGTCTTTTCGGACGCTCGCCGCGGGGGATCTGGCTGCCGGAGTGCGCCTATGCCCCGGGTCTCGATCGCTACCTGGCCGAGGCCGATCTGCGCTGGTTCATCGTCGATGCCCACGGCGTGCTCACCGCGGATCCTGCGCCGCACCGGGGAGTCCATGCCCCCGTCTACACCGAGTACGGTGTGGCGGCCTTCGCCCGCGACCTCGAACCCGCCCGGCAGGTCTGGTCGGCCGAAGCCGGCTATCCCGGGGATCCCCTGTACCGGGAGTTCTACCGGGACGTGGGCTGGGACCTGCCCCTCGAGCACGTGCGCGATCACATCGATCCGGACGGCACCCGGATGTTCACCGGGCTCAAGTACTATCGCATCACCGGTCGCGGCGACGATCATCGCGAACCGTATCACCCCGGTTGGGCCCGACAACGAGCCCACGACCACGCGGGGCATTTCTTCGATTGCCGGGTGGCCGACGCGCGGGAACTCGCCGGTCGCTTCGGCGCGCCGCCGGTGATCACCAGCCCCTACGACGCGGAACTCTTCGGGCACTGGTGGTTCGAGGGCCCCTGGTTCCTCGAATCGCTGCTGCGCAAGGTGGCCTACGACACCGACCGGCTCGATGCTCTCAGCCCGATGGATGTTCTCGAGCGCTGGCCCGAGCAACAGGTGGTCGCCCTGGAGGCCAGCACGTGGGGCGCCGGAGGTTACTTCGACGTCTGGCTCGGAGCCGCCAACGAGTGGTGCATGCCTCATCTGGTGGGCGTGGGGGAGCGTTTCATCGCCCAACTGCGTCGCCATGAGGGCCGGGATGCGTCCACCGACCGGGTCCTGGCCCAGATGGCCCGGGAAATGATGCTGGCCCAGTCCAGCGACTGGCCCTTCCTGATGAGCACCGGGACGGCCGTGGACTATGCACGTCGGCGTTTTGTCGAGCACGTGCAGCGTTTCAATCGCCTCGATGCCATGCTGGAATCGGGAAATATCGACGAAGAGTTTCTCGCTCTGTGCGAGCAACGCGACGGTCTGTTTCCTTCCCTCGACCTGGCCGACTTCGCATGAGCGGGAGCGATCGAATGGAATCGTTGGTAGCCGGGCTCTCCCGCGTGCGTGTCGTGGTGGTCGAGCCCGCCTATGACGGGAACCTGGGCCAGCTCGCCCGGGCGATGAGCAACTTCGGCCTGACCCGTCTGCACCTGGTGGGAGGCAGCGCCGATCCGGACTCCGACGAGGCGCGGTGGTATGCCCGCGACGAGGCCCTGAAGGTACTCGAGGGCGTCCGCCGGCACGGAAGCCTGCTCGAGGCGGTGGCCGATTGTCGGATGGTGATCGCCACCTCCCGGCGCCTGGGCCGTCGCCGGGGGCCGGTGCAGACACCGGGCGAACTGTTCGAGGAGCTGGCGCCCTGGCGGGCCCCCTGGGAGACCGCCATCGTCTTCGGTCGCGAAGCTCACGGTCTTTCCACCGCCGAACTCGACCTCTGCCAGCGGGTGATCTGGATTCCCACCGATCCGGCCCACCCGTCGATGAACCTGGCCCATTCGGTGGCGGTCGTGGGCTATGCCCTGGCGACGGCCGCCCGGGCCGGTGACTACGGTCGGGTGGACGAAGAACAGTCCGAGCCCGCCGACCGGGAAAGCGTGGAGGCGATGTTTCAGCATGCTCGTCGGGTCTGGGTGCGGATCGGCTACCTGCATTATCAGAATCCCGACGCGATCCTCAGGGCCTGGCGCAAGCTCTTCGCCCGTACGGGTTTGACCGGGCGGGACCTGCGGGTGATCCGCGCCCTGCTGCATCAGACCGAATGGGTGGCCAAGGTGGCGGGCATCCCTCCCGGGGGGCCGGAGGAGGCGCCCGAGGGCATGTTCGACAAACATGGCGAACGTCGGCGCGAACGCCGGGAAGGGTGAGCGAAACGTCGGTTCCTCCCGCGGCATCCGAGAAAGCAGGAGGGGGCGTTTGAACTGTCGAAAGAAGCGTGCGCGAACACAGTGCGGAGAGAGCATGAGCCGAAACACCCCTGGGAACGTCCGTCCGGCCTGTCAGAACATCTTTTTTCTCCGTCAGGGCCGGGCGCTGCTCGAGGGACTGTCCGGGGAACTCTATCGCCGACCGCTGCTCGGCGGGCCGAGCGGGTCGGTGGGCGGTCAGTTCCGGCACTGCATCGACTACTACCGCTGCTTGCTGCGGGACCTGGATTCCGGACGCATCGACTACGATCGGCGGCAGCGGGATCCGGCCCTCGAGAACGAGCCGGCCGCGGCGATCGCGGCGCTCCGGGCCCTGGAGGACGAGTTGGCGGCCATCGACGCCGGGCCGGTTCGGCATCGGCTCGAGGTCAAGGCCGATCGCTACGGCGACGGAGCGGAGCTGAGGGGCGAGTGGATCCTCTCGTCTCTCGAGCGGGAGATGCTCTTCCTGCTCTCCCACACGGTGCATCATTTCGCACTGATCGCGCTGATGTTGCGTCAACTGGGTGTAGAGGTGGATCGCGCTTTCGGCGTGGCGCCGTCGACCCTCCAGCACTGGGGAGATGCGGCCCCGTGTGCACCCTGAGTTGGCTCTTTTTCGGCGGTGGTTACGAACTCCATTTCAATCGGGACGAATCCCGGGCCCGCCGCGAGGCGGCGCCCCCCCGGGTGGTGAGCGGCGGCGATTGCAGCTTCGTCGCGCCGGTGGACGGGGAGGCCGGGGGCACCTGGATCGCGGTCAATGCGGCGGGGATCGGCCTGGCCCTGCTCAACCGGTACGACCGGGAAGGTCGCAGCGGAGAGCGCAGTCGGGGTTTGCTGGTCGCCGAACTGGCATCCCTGGGCGATCTCCGGCATCTGGGCGAGGCCCTCGGCAGCGAGCGGCTCGAGCGCTATGCACCCTTCGACCTGGCCGTCTTTCATCCCGCGGCCGGGGGGCTCTGCTGGACCTGGGACGGTCGCCGGCTGAGCGGGCGCGCGCTGATCGCCGCTGACCTGCCGCTGGTTTCCTCAGGTTTCGATTCCCGGGGCGTGGATCGGCGACGCCGGGAAGTCTTCCGGGAGGTGGGGGAGCCGACCAGCGCGCGCCTGACCGCGCTGCACCGCTGCCATGCGCCGGAAAAGGGGCCCTATTCGGTGTGCATGCACCGTCCCGACGCCGCGACGGTCAGCTACACGCGTGTTCGTGTCGCCGGTCGGCGGGCCCGGATGGAGTACATCGGCGGGCCTCCCTGCCGGGGCGGCGTGCCGCTGTGTCGCGAACTGGTGCTGGGGCGGGGCGGATGAGGCCGGCCCACCGTTGGCGCCGCCGCCTGGCCGGGTGGTGGCTGCGCTGGAAGCGCTGGGAGTTCTGGCCCCCCTGGGCGCTCTACCCGCCGATCGTCGCCTGGATCCTGTGGCTGACTCTCCGCCACGGCGGTCTGTCCGTATTCACCTCGGTCAATACGAAGTTGTGGAGCGCCGGCGTGATCGGGGGATCCAAGATCCGGATCCTCGCCGCGCTGTCTTCCTGCGACGAACGGGTGGCCCGCTCGTGGCTGTTGGCACCGGATCCCGACCTGGACCGTCGCACCGAGCGCCTGCTCGAGGCCACCGCCCGGCTCGGCCTGGACTGGCCGGTGGTGCTCAAGCCCGACAGCGGCGCCCGGGGGCGCGGGGTGGGTATCGTGCATGACGGGGCCGAGGCCCGCGCCCATCTGGCCGCCGAGCCGGGGCCCCTGGTGCTGCAGGAGTACGTGCCCGGCAGGGAGTACGGCGTCTTCTACACCCGCATGCCCGGTGAGGCTCGGGGGCGGATCTTTTCGATCACGGACAAGCGCCCGGCCGAGGTGGTGGGAGACGGCCGCCGTTGCCTCGAGGAGCTGATCTATGACGACCCTCGCGCCGTGGCCCTGGCCCGGGTCTACTGCGAGGGCCTGGCAGGCCGCCTGGCGGAGGTCCCCGCCGCCGGCGAACGCGTGCGGCTCGGGGAACTGGGCACCCACTGCCGGGGAGCGATCTTCCTCGATGGGAACCACCTCCGGACCCCGGCCCTCGAGGATGCCGTCGACCGGCTGGCCTCGGCCGTCGAGGGCTTTCATTTCGGCCGTTTCGACCTGCGTGCCCCCTCCGAGCAGGCCTTCCGCCGGGGCCGCTTCAAGGTCGTCGAACTCAACGGCCTGGTATCCGAGGCGGCTCATGTCTACGACCCGTCGTTTTCCCTGCTGGCTGCCTACCGGGTGTTTTTCCGCCAGTGGAGCCTGGCGGCCCGGATCGGCGCCCGGCAGCGGCGACGGGGCCACCGGGGGGCCGGATTCGGGCAGGTGTTGCGAGCGGCGCTGGACCATCGGCGCCGCCGATCGAGCGGGCGCTGACTTGCGGGCCGGCGCCGCTGGTGGAACGATGGCCCGCCATGTCTGCGGTCCATCTTGAAATCGCCACCCGCGGAGCGGGGCTCTACGAGATTACGGGGCGCGTGGCCCGGGTCGTGGAGGAGAGCGGGGTCGACGAGGGGCTGGCACTGGTCTTCGTCCTGCACACGAGCGCCAGCCTGCTGATCCAGGAAAACGCCGATCCGTCGGTGCAGCGCGACCTGCTGACTTTTTTCTCCCGCCTGGCCCCGGAATCGGCGGCCTGGGAGCACGCGGCGGAAGGAGACGACGACATGCCGGCTCATTTGCGCTCGGCTTTGACCCACACATCCGAGGTGATTCCCATCGCCGGGGGCCGTCTCCTGCTCGGCACCTGGCAGGGGCTCTACCTCTTCGAGCACCGGCGCGCTCCTCACCGGCGGCGGGTCCACGTGCGAGTCCTGGCCGACCGATGACGCGCGCGAAGCGGCCTGGTAGCCGCCAGGTGGGTGTGCTCTTCCTGATCGTCTTCATCGACCTGGTGGGGTTCGGGATGGTGATCCCGATCCTGCCTCTCTACGCGGAAAAGTACGATCCCCCGGGGTGGCTTTTCGGGCTTTTCATGGCCTCCTTCTCGGCCATGCAGTTCATTTTTTCGCCCCTGCTCGGCGCCCTCTCCGATCGCGTCGGCCGTCGTCCCGTGCTGGTGATTTCCATGCTGGGGGCGGCAGCCGGCTATGCCTTGCTGGCGATGGCGGATTCCATGCTTCTGCTCTTCGCCTCCCGCATCGTGGCCGGGGTCTGTGGGGCCAATATCGCCACCGCCCAGGCCGTCATCGCCGATTTGACGGGGCCGGAGGGGCGCACCCGGGCGATGGGAATCATCGGTGCAGCCTTCGGCCTGGGTTTCATCTTCGGGCCGGCTCTCGGCGGATTGCTGGTGCACTACGGCGAGGCCTGGCCCGGGGTGGCCGCCAGCCTGGCGTCCTTGACCGCGGCCATCCTGGTTCTCGTGCTGCTGCCTGAAACCAGGTTCCTGAGGACCGGCTCGACTCTCCCGCGCCGCCGCCTGGACTGGGCTGTGCTGACCCAGGTGCTGCGTGATCCTCTGCTGGGCATCTGCCTGGTGCTGATCCTGCTGGTCATCACGGCTTTTTCGGCTTTCGAGACCACCTTCGCCCAGTTCCTCCTGGCGGTCTACGGGCTTGAGCCACGCGAGATCGCGTTTCTCTTCGTCTACGCGGGAGTGCTGGCCGCCATCGTGCAGGGGGGCCTGGTCGGACGTCTCTCCAGGCGCTTCGGTGAGGCGCGGCTGATCACTTTCGGTGTGGTTCTCGCGGCGATCTCCCTGGGGCTGCTGCCCCTGGTGAAGGCCTTTCCCCTGCTGCTGGCCGTGCTGGCCGGCCTGGCCCTGGGTATCGGCCTGACCACGCCCAGCCTGGCGTCCCTGACCTCCCAGCTCGCCCCGGACGAGCAGGTGGGGCGGGTGATGGGGCAATACCAGTCCCTCTCCAGCCTGGGTCGGATCGTCGGCCCCTTCGCCGCCGAGATCGCCTTTGCCTCCAGCATCGGCCTGCCGAGCTTCGGCGGTAGCGCGCTGCTGGTCGTGGGGGCGGCGCTGGCCCTGCTGCTGGCCGTTCGCCTCAGGCGGGCCGGCCGTTTGACGCCTGTCGGTGGCGCTGGCTAGGCTCGCGGGGATGAGCGACCAGCGACGAGACGACGGCAAACTACCGGTCCGCATCACCGAAGTCGGTCCGCGGGACGGCCTGCAGAACGAGCGACGCCTGCTCGACGTGGACCAGCGGGTCGAGCTGGTCGAACGCCTGGCGGACGCCGGTCTGCGCGAGATCGAGATCGGCTCGTTCGTGCATCCGCGCTGGGTGCCGCAAATGAGCCATACCGAGGCGGTGGCGGCCCGGGTGCGGCGTCGCCCCGGCGTGGTCTACTGGGGGCTGATTCCCAACATGCGGGGGCTCGAGCGAGCGATCCGTGCCGGGTTGACCCACGTGGCCACGGTGATGTCGGCCAGCGAGACCCACAATCGCAAGAATATCAATCGCACCCGGGAGCAGAGCCTGGAAGAAATCCGCGCCATCGCCCGGCGGGTGGCGGCCGAGGGCTTGGTGTTGCGGACCTACGTGTCCACCGCCTTTGGCTGCCCCTTCGAAGGCCCGGTCGACTTCGACCAGGTGTTGGACCTGGTCCGGACCCTGGCCGAGCTCGAGGTGGAAGGGGTTTCCCTGGGGGACACCGTCGGCGTCGGGCAGCCCGGGCAGATTCGCGAGGGCTGCGAGCGGGCGCTGGAAGTGCTGGGGCCCGAGAAGCTGGTGCTGCACCTGCATGACACCCAGGGCCTGGCTCTGGCCAACGCCCTGGTGGCTGTGCAGGCCGGCGTGCGTCGCCTGGACAGCTCCGTGGGTGGAACAGGAGGCTGCCCCTACGCTCCGGGGGCATCGGGCAACGTGGGCACCGAAGACCTGGTCAACCTGCTCGAGGGGCTCGGTTTCGCCACCGGGGTGGACGTGGGGCGACTGGTGGAGACTTCCCGCTGGCTCGAGCAGTCTGCCGGGGTGAGCCTTTCCTCCCGCTATTACCGCTATGCCCTGGCCCGCTCCTTCTACGGCAAGGACTCAGCCTGAGTCCGGACCTCCGGACGTCGTGCCCGGGCGGAACAGCATCGCCTGGCGATGGGTCTCGCGCAGGACCTCGAGGGGACGCCACAGCCCCTGCCGGCAGAGGTCGAGGAAGGGCGCCAGTTCGCTGCCCGCGATTTCCATGTAGAGCAGTGTCTGCGCATCGACGACGGGTCGCAGGGATTCGAGCCAGGCGAGGCTGTGGCCCGGGTGATCCAGGTGCACCAGGTTCCAGGCTTTCGTCCCGGGCAGGATGTCCGGGCCTGGGCCGCCGATCCGTCGGCGTACGAACGGCGGCTTGGCCGGACCCAACGCGTCGCCGATGGCCTCGGTGGGACAGACCAGCCAGCCCGGTTCGAGGGGGTGCGCGAAATGCTGGTAGAAGACGGCGGCCGGGCCCAGTTCACCGCCGCCGACGAGCAGGATGCGCGGTCGGGGCGGCAGCAGGGCGAGCACCTTGTCCAGCTCGGAAGCCCGGGGCAGCCGGCCGTGGATCAGCTCCTGCTGGAAGCCGGCGACCGGGTCGTCGATGTGGAAGGTGAAGTGCCGGCCTCGATGTTCGACCCGGGCCGTGATTTCGAGAAGGCGGGCGTGGCGAGCCAGCAGGCGGCGCACGGAACGGCGCCACTGGGCCGCACCGGGGCTTTTCGGGCCGCCGGCGTGGGTCCCCCGGCGATTGTGGAAAAGAGGCCGGTCGATCTTTCTGCAGCGCGAAGAGGCCCAGACTCGGAGGTAGTAGTCAAAGTCCTCCCCGGCATCGAGAGTCTCGTCGAAGGGGTGCTGGAGGGCTACCCGGGTGCGCACGAAGTGGCCCATCTGCAAGGTCAGGAAGGGGTCGTTGACCACGATCAACAACAGGTCGTCGGTGGGTCCGAGCTGGCCCTCCCGAAGCCGTGGGGCGGGTTGCTCGGCCGAGAAGGCCGAGATCAGGCCCCACAGACCATCGACGGTGTCGGCGTAGGGCGCGTGATGGCCGAAGGCTTGCCGGTCCATCAGATCGTCGGCGTCGAGGAAAAAGATCCACTCCGCGCCACCGGCGGCCGCCTCGGCGACACCGCGGTTCCGGGCCCGGGAGCGTCCCAGCCGGCCTTGACTGTCGTCGATACCGATCCAGCGCCAGGAGGCGAAGATGCCCGGGTCCTCCGCGAAGGCCGCCTCCACCGATGCCCGGGCCAAGACGGCCATCTCTTCGTGGCCCGGGCCGATGGGGGTGATCACCGCACAGGCGGGTGCGGGTGGTGTGGAAGTCGAGTTCGAGGCGGCTGCGGACATGGTCGTCTCCAATGCCCATGCTATCTTCCCTTGGGACCTGTTCGGAAGAACCGCTTTCCCCGTTCCGGCCCGGCTGTGCGCGGCGGGGAGGCGGCGGGAAGAGGTGACCGGGTGCGAAAGAACCGGCGGGGAATCGTGAGTGGAGCGGTGACGGCGATTCACGATCGGCCGTTCGTCGTGCTGCTCGTCGGGCTGAGAATCAACAAGTGGTGGCGCGTCGATCATGCCTGGCAGGCCCTGCGGGTGTTTCGGCGGTTGCACCGCGAACTCGAACAGAACCCCGCCGAGGGGCTGCTGGCCTACCAGTGGTGGTGGGGCCATCCCATGCTCAGCGTCCAGTACTGGGAGTCCTGGGAGCATGTCGAGGCCTGGGCCCGCCGGCGGGAGGGCGGGCACCGGCAAGCGTGGACCGACTATGCCCAGCGACTGCGTCCGGCGGGGTCCATCGGCGTCTGGCACGAAACCTATATCATCGAGCCGGGGAAGTACGAAACCGTCTACAACGCGATGCCGCTCTTCGGTTTGGGGCGGGCGGTCGCTTCCGTGGTGCCGGCGCGGGGCCGGGCAGGCCGCGCATCGGGCCGTATCGCACTGGGTGGACAGGACTTGACGTCGTCTTCGGCGGAGGCCATGCTGGGCCGGGCTACGGGTGGAGGACCGCACCCAAAGTGAGCGCGAAAATCCTGATCGTCGAAGATGACCGCGTGACTTTGCGCCTGGTCGAGAGGCTGCTGCAGGCGCAGGGCTACCAGGCGGTGGGCGCCCCGACGGCCGAGGACGCGATCGAGCATCTCGAGCAGTCCGAGTTCGATCTGCTGATCCTCGACGTGGGCCTGCCGGGGACCGACGGCATCACTTTCTGCCGGGAGCTGCGGGCCAAGTGGTTCCTGCCGGTGATCATGCTCACAGCCCGCAGCGGCGCGCGGGAGAAGGTCGAAGGGTTGGAGGTCGGCGCCGACGACTACCTGACCAAGCCTTTCGAATCCGGTGAGCTGCTCGCCCGGGTGCGGGCCCAACTCCGGCGAGCCCGGAATTACTCCATGCGCTCCACCCGTCCCGATCGCATCGAACTCGGCGAGGTGGTGCTCGACTTCACCCAGCGGGATGCTCTCGTGAACGGGGAGCGGGCCGGCCTGACGCAGCGGGAGTTCGAGGTCATGGCCTACCTGGCCCGTCATCCCGGTCGTCCGCTTCCCAGGGAGCAGGTCTTCGAGAACGTCTGGGGTTTCGCCGAAGAGTTCAACACCAACAGTCTCGACGTGATCATTCATCGCATCCGCAAGAAGATCGAGAAAGACGCCTCCAGGCCCCGTCACCTGGTGACCGTGCGCGGATTCGGTTACAAGCTCGACGCTGGGGGCCCGGGCGTGTCCGCCGGGTGAGCCCTGCGTGGGCCCGGATCTCCTCCCTGGAAAAATAGAAGGCGGGGCCGCCGGAAAGCAGCCCCGCCGATAGGGTGCCGGGAAAACGCCCCGCCCCTCGCCCCGGCTCAGGCTCACGGTCGGCAGGGGGGGGGGAGTGCGCCGACTGTGCTGTGTGTTGGAGTGGGTTTGCGGCCTGAGCTCGGTGCCCCGAAACGGGAACGAGTCGTCCTCCCGGCGATCAAGAGGGGCTTCGATGGCTTCGCAGTGTTTCGAAGAGCTTGCCCTCCTGTTTCGACGCAAGATATAGGTTCCCCCGGGTGAGGACTCAAAATGAACAGTGTCTTTCCAGTCGGACTCGTACTCGTGTCGTTTCTCGCTGCGAGTGCCGGCCCCCTTCCCGAATCGGCCGGCACCGGTGGGCTGCGCGTCGAAATCCATGCCCGTCGCGTCGTTCCCGGCGAGGTGCTGCGTGTCGTGGTGCGTGCCGCGAGCGCTCTGGACCGTGTGCGGGGGACGTTTCGTGGCCGGGATCTGGCCTTCGCCCCCATCGACGACTATCCGGCCGCCTCGGCGTGGGCCGCCTGGGCCGTGGTGGGACTGACCGAGGAGGCCGGAGTCGCGCAGGTGGAAATCGAAGCCCGGTGCGGAGAGCGGATCCTGCACGCGAGCCGAAGATTGACCATCGGGGAGGCGGGTTTTCCCCTCGAACGCCTGGAAGTGGCGCCCCGTCACGTCAATCCCCCGGCCGAAGCCCTGTTGCGCATCAAACGGGAAAAGGCTCGCCTGGCGCGCATCTATCGGCGCCGCCGGCCGCTGCCCTGGCCGACCCGGCCCTTCCTGCGGCCCGTCGCAGGGGCGCCCACCTCCCGCTTCGGTTTGCGTCGCGTGTTCAACGGCGTTCCCCGCGCTCCCCACTCGGGCCTCGATCTGCGGGCCGATGTGGGGACTCCCGTCCGGGCGGCCTCCTCCGGAACGGTCGTCGTGGCCGGCGAGTTCTACTATTCGGGAAAGCTGGTGATCCTCGACCACGGCATGGGGCTGTTCACCCTCTATGCCCATCTCTCGCGGATCGACGTGACGGAAGGTGATTGGATCGAGCGAGGCCGGCGACTGGGCCTGTCAGGGGCGACCGGACGTGTCACCGGGCCCCATCTGCACTGGGGGGCGAAGATCGGGGATCGTCCTTTCGATCCCCGCGCCCTCCTCGATCCGGCCCTTTTCGGCGGTTCCTCGGATCGAAGAGGTTCGTGGCACGGGCTGCCGGGGGAGGACAGGGAGATGGAGAAAACAGGGGGGAAGGAGATGGGAGCCTGGGGAAGTGGGGAACAGGCGTGTCAGGGGAAGTGACACACGTCGGCGCGTCGGGCGCTGCGACGTGGCGGGAAAGTGCCTGATACACGGCTCCACCGGAAACTCCTTCCCCCCTGCCGTGCAGTCCGGACGATTCGTGAGAACACGAATGCCTCCGGCTAGCGGGCCTCGGCTTCCCGGGGGGAAGTCGGGAAGCCGGGCCGTTTCCTCGCGGACTCCTCGTTTTCGGCGCGGGGTGTCTCCCCGGCAGCCGATGGGGCGCAGACGACCACACCCTTGCCCGCCCGCTTGGCGCGGTAGAGGGCCTGGTCGGCGGCGATGAACAGGTCGCTGGACGAGCCGATGGCGGCGCACTCGGGCCATGCGGCGACCCCGCAACTCAAGCCCACGGCGGCCAGCTTGCCGCCGACCAGGCGCAGGGGGGCGGAGCCGATTTTCTCGCATAGCCGGTGGGCCAGATGTTCGGCGGCGTCGAGTTCGGTGTGGGGCAGGAGAAAGGCGAATTCGTCGCCCCCGACCCGGCAGACGATGTCTGTCGAGCGGGCCTGGGCCACCAGGCGGCCGGCCACCTGGGAGAGCAGGCGATCCCCGGCGTGATGGCCGAAGTCGTCGTTGACCGCCTTGAACCCGTCGAGGTCCACCACCACCAGGGCCAGCGATGTCTCGTAGCGCTCGGCACGGAGGAACTCCTCCTCGAGCCGGTTTCTGAAGTGCCGGGCATTGGCCAGGCCGGTCAGCTCATCGGTGATGGCCAGTTCTTCGAGCCGTTCGTTGGCCAGCCGCAGCTCGATGTTTGTGCGCTCGAGTTTCTCCAGCAACTCTCTCCGGGAGAGCTGGGAACGCAGTCGGGCGAGGACTTCCCGCAGGTCGTAGGGTTTGTGTACATAGTCGTCGGCCCCCGCCTCGAAGGCGGCGATCTTGGAGGCCTGGTCCCGCCGGGCGGAAACCACCATCACCGGTACCGCGGTCAGCCGGGGCTCGGCGCGCAGCCGATGCAGGATGTCGATACCCCCGGTGTCGGGCAGGACCATGTCCAGGATCACCAGGTCCGGCGGGTGCTCAAGGGCCCGTTGCACCGCACTCGCGCCGTCCATCGCCGCGTCGATTTCCACGCCGGCGTCGAGGCAGAGCGAGCGCATCAGGTCCAGGGCATCCTGGTCATCGTCGATGATCAGCACTCGCTTCGCGCCGCGCCCGGGAGCCATGGCTCAGTCCTGCGCCCTGCGCAGAAAGGTCGGGATGGCCAGGTCCCGGGGACCGGTCGCGTTGAGGTTGGCCAGGATCCCGTCGTCCAGGCCGGGCAGGTCCTCGAGATTGAGACGCTGCTGGACCGGCATCGTCACCGGCACCGGGGCGTCCGCCGCCACGGAGGGATGACGGGTGTCGTCGGCATCTTCGAGCATTTCCACGGGCATCCGCTGCAGGCCCGCCGGGGCCTGTCGAGAGGCGGCCTGCTGTGCGGCCGCCGACTCGAAGCCGGTGGCGATGACCGCGACCTTGACCTTGCCGTTCATCTCCGGCCGGGTGACGTAGCCGAAGAGGATCGTCGCGTCGGGATCGGCAGCGTCATGGATGATCGATGCGGCGTCGTTGACCTCGTGCAGGGTCAGGTCCTCGCCGCCGGTGATGTTGAAGATCACACCGCGGGCGCCCTGGATCGAGGCGTCTTCCAGCAGCGGTGAGGACACCGCCTGCTGGGCCGCCTCCACGGCCCGGTTTTCGCCTTCGGCGATACCGGTGCCCATCAGGGCCATGCCCATGCCCTTCATCACCGTGCGCACGTCCGCGAAATCGCGGTTGATGTCGCCGTTGGTGAGAATCAGGTCGGAAATGCCCTGTACCGCCTGCCGCAGCACGTCGTCGGCCAGGTTGAAGGCCTGGGGGACCGAGGTGTTGCGGTCCACCGTGTGCAGCAGCTTGTCGTTGGGGATACAGATCACCGTGTCGACGCTCTTGCGCAGTTCGGCCACACCCGCCTCGGCCTGCTCGCGCCGTCGCCGGCCCTCGAAGGAGAAGGGCTTGGTCACCACCGCCACGACCAGCGCATCGAGTTCCGCCGCCAGCGAAGCGATGACGGGGCTGGCACCGGTTCCCGTACCGCCGCCGAGCCCCGTGGTGATGAACACCATGTCGGCTCCATGCATCACTTCCCTCAGCCGCTCGTCGTCCTCGAGGGCCGCCTCCCGGCCCACTTCGGGGCGGGCGCCCGAGCCCAGGCCGCGGGTCAGCCGCCGGCCGATCTGGATCTTCACCGGTGCCTGGCTGGCGGCCAGGGCCTGGCAGTCGGTGTTGACGGCGATGAACTCCACGCCCTCGACGCCGGCGCTCATCATGCGATTGATGGCGTTGCCGCCGCCTCCGCCGACGCCCACGACCTTGATGATCGCTCCCGGCGGAGCCGCATCGATCTTCTCGTTCTCCGTTGCGGTTTCCGTGCTCCCGGTTGCCGGCGAAGTATCCTCGAGGTCTTCCAACGTGAAATGGAGGCCCACCGCGTCACCGTTGCTCATCATTTCGCTCCCGCTTCCTGCCGGGGCCGTCCCCGGCGGGTCGTCCGACCCATCAGAACATCTCTCCGAACCAACCCAGACCGCGTTGCATCAATTCCAGTGGCCTCTTGAACAACCTTGGCGAGGTGCTGCGGGTCAGTTCCCGGGCCCGTTCCCGCCTTCCCCGACGGATTTCCCACACCGCCAGCCCCACCGGTACGGCCATCCCCGGCGAGCGAATCTCTTCCACCAGTCCTCCCACTTCACGGGGCAGGCCGACCCGCACGGGGAGGCCCAGCACCTCCTCGGCCACGTCGGGCAGTCCCGCCAGGTTGGCGCTGCCACCCACCAATACGGCGCCGGCCGGTGCTCTCCCCCGGAGAGCGGCCTTGTCGATGCACTCCCGCACCAGTTCGAAGATCTCTTGCACCCGGGGCCCGACGATCCGGGTCAGCAGGTCGACGGTCACCAGCCGCGGCGGATTGTCACAGACGGTGGCCACCTCGAACACCATGTCGTCGTCTCCGCCGGGAGCGGCTCGCGCGTGGCGGCGCTTGACGTCTTCCGCATCGGGAACCGGAGCTCTCAGGCCGATCGAGATGTCGTTGGTGATCAGGTCACCCGCCACCGGTACGGATGCGGTGAACCACAGGGCCCCCTTCTCGAACAACGCCACGTCCGTCGTGCCGCCCCCGCAGTCGATGAGGAAGACACCCTGCTCCCGTTCCTCGGGACTGAGTACGGCCTCGGCGGAGGCGAGTTGGGGATAGACCAGCGAGACGACCTCGATGCCCGCGTGGTTGAGCGCGCTGACCACGTGCTGGGCGGCCTGCTGCGGTATCGTCACCAGGTGAGCGCTGGCTTCCAGCCGAGTGCCGGTCATGCCCACCGGATCCTGGATCTCGTCCTGGCCGTCGAGGGTGTATTCCTGGGGCAGGGCGTGGAGGATCGCCTGGCCGTCGGGAATCTGTACAGCGCGCACGGTCTCCAGTACGCGCTGGAGATCCTTGCGGGAAACCACCTTGTCCCGATTCTGGATCGTGACCACACCCCGTGACGAAAACGAGCGTGCCTGGGCTGCCGGCACACTGACCAGGGCGGCCTCCACGCTGCGAGACGCCATCGCCTCGGCCTGTTCGACAGCGGTCTTGATCGTGTTGACCAGGGCTTCGAGGTTGATGATGACGCCCTTGCGAATGCCCTCGGTCCGCGACGCACCGATGCCTACCACCTCCAGGCCCTCCGGAGGGGTGAGCTGGGCGATCACGCAACTGCAACGCGTGGTGCCGATATCGATGCAGGTGATCGTGTCCGGGTTTTTTGCCATGGGCGCTTACCTCCGCGGCTCAGGTTGTTCGGCCGGGATCAGGGTCAGACGGCGAGGGAAGCGGAGATCGACGCTCCGGCCGGCGGCGATGCGGGTCACTTCCCGTTTCCAGGTAAAGAGTTTTTCCAGGTTGGTCTCTGGGTGCTGACGGTCGAGCCACAGCACCAGGGATCCATCACCCGGCTTGAGGACGATGCGGTCCTTCGGTGAAAGGTCGATGACGGTTCCGGAGGGAATCCGCCTCCCGGTGACCCGGACCAGCGCGTCGAGGGCCCGCAAGGCCGGCCGGTCCTCCGCCACCAGGCGGCCGGCTTCGGCATCGGTGCGCAATCCGCGCACTCGCGGCAGGTCCTGGTCGCCGGGTTGGCCGGCTCCGGGGGGGAAGAGATAGCCTTCGGTGTCGACCAGGCGCGGCGGGCCACCGCCGGGTCGGCAGCGGGCCACCGCCTGCCGCTCCTCGATCTGCAGGTCCAGCAGGTCCGGGAAATGCCGCGCGACGATCGCCCGGCGCACCGTGGGCAGGGCCTCGATCTCGCTGCGCACCCTGTCGAGGTCGATCAGCAGCAGCGGCCGGCCGAGTTGCCCGCTCGCCACGTCGCGCAGGCGGCTTTCATCCAGCCGCTGGCAGCCGGCCACCTGGATCCGGTGGCAGCGCAGGGTGGCCGACAGAACGACCGCGCGCACGCCCAGGGCCAGCAGCAGCACGGCCAGCAGGCCGGCGCCGGCCAGCAGGAAGGGAAGCGCCTTGGGCGGGCGCCGCCGGCGGGCGTCGGGCTTGCGTTGCTTGCGGACCTTGCGCAGGGGGTCGTTCATGCCTGCTCGCTCCAGATCTCGACTTCCAGCCGTGGTTCCCGCCCTGTCTTCCGGGTCAGCGCCTCCCGCAGGCGGTCGATCGTTTCGAGCACTTCCACCGCCCGGGCGCCCCCCCGGTTGACGATGAAGTTGCCATGAATCCGCGAAACCTCGGCGGCACCGATCCGCAGGCCCTTGAGGCCCAGTTCCTCGATCAGGGCTCCCACGCTCTGGTCGGGATAGTTGGCGAATACGCAGCCCGCAGAGCGCTCGCTGAGAGGTTGACTGGCCTGGCGGCGCCTGCGGAAGGTGAGCATCCGCTCCCGGATCGCCGCCGGATCGTCCTCTGCCAGGCGCAACACGGCGCCGACCACGAAACATCCCCGGCGCGCGATGAAGCTCTGTCGGTAGGCGAAGTCGCCGGTGACCACCGGGTGCTCTTCCATGCCCCCCTCGCCGTCGGCCAGCCATACCGCCTCGGTGATTTCCGCGAAGCACGATTCGTTGGCCCCGGCGTTCATCCGCAGGGCGCCGCCGAGCTGGGCGGGGATACCTTCGGCGAATTCCACCCCGCTTCGCCCGGCCTTGGCCGCCCAGCGCGCGAGCCCCGGGATCGCCTGGCCGGCGGAACAGCGGAAGCGATCGCCGCCGATGTCCTGGGGCGGATGAGTCATCTGCGCCGTGCAGATCACCGCGCCGCGCACACCGGTGTCGGGCGCGATGATATTGCTGCCGCCGCCGATGAAGCGGAGTGCCGTGCCGCTGCCACGCAGCGTGCCGTAGAGGGTCGCGGCCTGCTCGGCCGTTTGGGGGAAGAAGACCCACTCGGCGGGCCCCCCGACGTTGAGGGTGGTCAGTCGGGCCAGCGGGTACTCGGCCTCCACGCGGATGCCCAGGTCCGCCGCCAACCGGCGACAATCGAGGGCGGCCATCATCGCGTCGACTCCTTGGCCAGCCGCTCGACGATGGCCGGCGCGGCACGGGAAACCGAACCCGCACCGAGAGTCAGCAGGACGTCGGAAGCTTCGAGTCGGGCGGCTGCCGCGTCGATGGCCGCGTCGAGGGGGCCGACCCAGGTGGCGTCCCGGTGTCCGTGGCGGGCCAGGCCCTCGGCCAGGGCCTGGGCGTCGATGCCCTCGCGGGGCGATTCTCCCGCGGCGTAGAGGTCGGTGAGCAGGACCACCTCCGCCTGGTGGAAGGCCCTGCAGAATGCGTCGAAGAGGGCCTCGAGTCGGGAGTAACGGTGGGGCTGGAAGAGTACGACGATACGCCTGTCGCCCACGGCTTCCCGCAGAGCGCCGAGGGTGGCTTCGATCTCCCGGGGATGGTGGCCGTAGTCGTCCACCACCAGCACGCCGCCGGCTTCTCCGATCCTTTGCATCCTGCGGTCGGCGCCGCGGAAGCCGTCGAGGGCCTCGGCGGCCTGCTCGATGGGGACGCCCAACTCGTCGGCCACCGCCAGCGCGGCCAGGGCATTGAGGACCTGGTGACGACCGGGGGTCGCCAGTCGGACCCGTTGTGCGGCTCCTTGGCCATGGCGGAACTCGAAACGCGTTTCGAACCCGTCGATTTCCAGGCTGGTCACCCGGTAGTCCGCCTGGGGCGTGAAGCCGTAGGTGACGATGCGTCGATCCAGGCGGGGCAGGATGTCCTGTACGCCTTCGTCATCGAGACAGGCGATCACCTTGCCGTAGAAGGGGACCTTGCGTAGAAACGCGACGAAGGCCTTCTTGACCGCTTCGAAGTCTCCGTAGTGGTCCAGATGCTCTCGGTCGATTCCCGTCACCACGGCCACCGTGGGATAGAGTCGCAGGAACGAGCCATCGCTCTCGTCCGCCTCGGCCACCAGCACCTGGCCGCCCCCCCATCGAGCGTGACTGCCGAGAATCTCCAGGCGACCGCCGATCACGACGGTGGGGTCGCAGTCACTGCGGGTCAGGGTCGTGGCCACCATCGAGGTGGTCGAGGTCTTGCCGTGGGAGCCGGCCACCGCCACCGCGTATTTCATGCGCATCAGCTCACCGAGCATTTCGGCCCGGGGGATGACGGGGATGCGCAACTCGCGGGCTTCCACCCACTCGGGGTTGTCGGCCGGTATGGCGGAGGAGACCACCACCACGTCGCAGTCGGCGACCCGCCCCCGCGCGTGGCCTTCGAAGACCCTGGCCCCGAGGGCCTCGAGGGTCCGCACCGATGCGCCGCGATGCAGGTCGGAGCCGCTGACGGCATAGCCCATGTGGAGCAAGACCTGGGCGATGCCGCACATCCCCGAACCGCCGATGCCGATGAAATAGACCCGGCGCACCCGGCCGAGTCCGGTGATCGGAGCGCGGAGGGCGCCGGCGTCGCGGCGAGGCTCAGGCATGGACCCGCCTCCTCTGGGAGACTCCCAGCAGCAGGCCGATCAACGCGAAGGAGGAGACCAGCGAGGATCCGCCGCTCGAGAGGAAAGGCAGGGGCAGGCCCTTGGTGGGGAGCATGCCCAGCACGATGCCGATGTGGCACAGGGCCTGGCCGACGATCAGCACCGTCGCGCCGATGGCGATCAGGCGTCCCAGTTCGTCGGAGGCGTGGGCCGAGGTCTGGGTTCCCCTCCAGGCGATCACCAGGAAGGCCACCAGTACGGCCATCGCACCGACCAGGCCGAGTTCCTCGCCGATGATGGCGTAGATGAAATCGTTGTCGGGCTCGGGCAGGAAGAAGGCCTTCTGGGTCGATGCGCCGAAGCCCTTGCCGAAGATGCCGCCGGAGCCGACGGCGATGATCGACTGCCGCAGTTGTCCCGACAGGTGGCCGAGGTTCTCGGGGCTGACCAGCAGGCCGTCGACGTAGGCCGCCAGGCGGGCCCGGCGATAGGCCGCGGCGTTGACGGCCAGGGTGAAGACGGCCGTGCCCGCCGAAGAAAGGACGATGAAATGCATCAGCCGGCCCCCGGCGGCGAAGATCATCGCCAGCGCGGTGGCGAACATCAGGGTGGGGGTACCCAGGTCGCCTCCCGCCAAGACCAGCCCGCCGATCACGCCGGTGATCAGCAGCGGCCGCACCAGTCCTTCCCACCGGCGCACGCGCTCACCGGTGCGGGCCAGCGAGGCGGCCAGGAGTACGATCAGTACCGGCTTGGCGAATTCGGAGGGTTGCAGGCTCAGGGGACCCAGGCGCAGCCAGCGGTGCGTGTTGTTGATCTCCGGGCCGAAGAGGGGAAGCAGCAGGGTCACGGCCGTCCCCGCCAGCAGCAGCCAGAGCAAGGCCGGCTGTTGCACCTTGCGGTAGTCGGGCAGCGCCACGATGAAGAGCGTGCCGAGGCCGACCACCAGGTAGAGCAATGAGCGCAGCAGGGAGGAGGCGGCATGGCCCGACACGGCGTCTTCGAAGACCCGGGCGGAGGAGGAGATCGCCACACCTCCCACGGCCATCAGGATGGCCACGATGGCCGCCGACAGATCGGGACGGCGTCGCACCTCGCCGCTGCCCAGTATCTTCACGCCCCACCTCCCAGTCGTCGCGCCAGGTCGGCGAAGACCTCCCCGCGGTGGGCAAAGCCGTTGAAGGCGTCGAAGGAAGCGCAGGCGGGAGAGAGCAGAACCACGTCGCCGGGGCGGGCCGCCGCCGCCGCGCGGCGCGTGGCGTCTTCGAGGGTGTCGCAGCGCTCGACCCGGCAGCCGCCCTGCCCGAGCGTCCGGGCGATGGTTTCTCCCGCCTCGCCGAAGGTCAGCGCGATGGCACCGGTTTCGGACAGTACCTCGGCCAGGGGGCGGAAATCGCCGGCCTTGTCGCGGCCGCCGAGCAGGATCAGCACGCGGCGGTCCGGGAAGGCGCGGGCCGCCTCCAGCGCCGCGGCCACGTTGGTCGCCTTGGAGTCGTCGACGAAGAGCACATCATCGCGCACGGCCACCGGCTCGAGGCGGTGAGGCAGGGCGGAGAAGCCGTCGAGGGCTTGCCGGATCGCGGCCAGCGGAACCCCCATCGCGCGGCAGGCCGTCGCCGCGGCCAGGATGTTGAGCACGTTGTGGGGGCCCGGCAGGGGCAGGGTTGCGACCGGCCCCAGTTCCTCGCGGCCGTCACCCAGGTCGAGTACCAGTCGACCGCTTTCGACGCCGCCTCCCGGGCCCTCGGGGGCGCCCGAGCGGATCGCGAGCACGGGAGGCGCCACGCCCGCCAGTCCCGCGGCCACCGCGGGATCATCGACGCAGGCCACCAGGGGGGCACCGGCGAGCCGGAGGGAGGCGATGCGCCACTTGGCCGCGGCGTAGGCCTCGAAGCTGCCGTGCCGGTCCAGATGGTCCGGTTGGATGTTCAGCAGCACCACCGCGCCGAAGCGGGCGGCGGTCGTGGTCTCGAGCTGGAAGCTCGACAACTCGACGGCGTAGTGACGCCCGGGAGCATCCGCCGCCGTGGCCTCCACCAGGGGCGTGCCGAAGTTTCCGCAGGCCACCGCGTTCCGGCCGCGACCCTGGCCGAGCATGGCCGCGGCCAGGGCGGTCACCGTCGACTTGCCGTTGCTGCCCGTAATGGCCACCGAGCGTCGGGCGATGGTGGCCGGCGCCAGGTCGATTTCCGAAGTGACGGTGATGCCGGCCTCGAGGGCCTGGGCCAGGGGCGGACGGTCGAGGGGAATCCCGGGGGAGGGGATCACCTGGTCGAAGTCTTCGAGCCGCGAGACGACCTGCGGCCACTCCAGCCACTCGAGCCCCCGGGCTTCGAGAGCTTGCAGCGCTCCGGCCCATTCCCGCCGCGGCTTGATGTCGGAGGCCCAGACCCGGTGGCCGGCGTCCAGCAGGTGCCGGCAGACCGCCATGCCCGTCCGGCCGAGGCCCAGGACCAGCCAGCGCCTCCGTTCCATGTTCTCCACGCCCAGGGCGCTCACGATCGAGTCCTCCCCGGAAGGGCCTGGAGAGCCTCGACGACCCTCTCGAGCCCCACGCCCCGCGAACCCTTGATCAGCACCAGGTCGCCGTCCTCGAGGGCCGCGCTCAGGCGAGCCGCCGCTTCGGCGGCGTCGGCGCACTGTTCGATGCGGGCCGGGCCCGGGGGCCGGGCGGCGTCGGCCATCGTCTCGGCCATCTCGCCGACGGTGACGAGGAGGTCCACGCCCACGTCCCGCGCGGCCCGGCCGACCGTGCGGTGGGCCTCTTCACTCAGCTCGCCCAGTTCCAGCATGTCTCCGAGCACCGCCACCAGCCGGCCCTGCCTGGGGGCCTGGGCGGCCTCTTCGAGCATCGCCACGGTGGAAGCCGGGTTGGCGTTGTAACTCTCGTCGACGATGCGGGTGCCGCCGGGGAGTTCGAGCACGCGGCCGCGACCGGCTCCCGCTTCGACCGTCCCGAGGGCGGCGGCGGCGACATCGAGGGGCGCGCCCAGGGCCCGCGCCGCGGCGAGGGCCGCCAGGGCGTTGTGCACGGCGTGACGGCCCCAGAGCGCCAGTTCGACGTTCACGCCGTCGACCACGAAAGCGACACCCCTGAGTGGACGCGTGCGCACCTTTTCCGCACGCAGTTCGGCTTCGGCACTCAGCCCGAAACCCAGGACCCGGTGTCCGCGGTTGCGGGCGGGCTCGAGGAGCAGGGGCTGTTCGGCGGGCAGTACCGCCACGCCCCCGTCGCCCAGGGCAGAGAGCAATTCCAGCTTTTCCCGGGCGATGGCCGCGAGCGAGCCGAAGTGCCCGATGTGGGCCGGGAGCACGTTGGTGATCACGGCCACGTCGGGGGCGGCGATGTGGGCCAGGGGCGGCATGTCTCCGGGGTGGTTGATGCCGATTTCCAGCACGGCGACACGGACTTTCGCGTCGAGCCCCAGCAGGGAAAGGGGCAGGCCCCACTGATTGTTCAGATTGCCCGGAGACGAGCCGGTGGGCGTGGTGGCGGCCAGCGCCGCGGCCGCAAGGCGCCGGGTGGTGGTCTTGCCGGCGGATCCGGTGATGGCGACGACTTTCAGCTCGCGCCGCCGCCGCTCGTCGGCGGCCAATCGGCCGAGGGCCTCGGTGGTGTCCGCGCACTGCACCAGCGTCATCGACGGTGGCGTTTCCACCGCTCGGCTGACCACGGCGACCGTGGCGCCGGCCGCGGCGGCCTCCGCGAGAAAACGATGCCCGTCATGCCGCGGGCCTTCGATGGCGAAGAAGAGGTCACCCGGTCGGACCGTGCGGGAATCGATGCACACCGCGGTCGCCCGGCGCCCTTCGGGCCCGGTCAGCACGCGGCCACCCGTGGCCGCGGCGATTTCCGCCGCGGTGCGCGAGATCACGAACGGGCTCCCACGGTGCGCAGGGCTTCGGCGAGCACCTCACGGTCGTCGAAGGGCTCCCGGCGATGGCCGATCTCCTGCCAGGTTTCGTGTCCCTTGCCGGCCACCAGCAGGGCTTCGCCGGGCCGTGCCAGGGCGACCGCATGGGCGATCGCCTCTTCGCGGGAGGCGATGCGCCGCCATTCGGCGGGGCCGTCCTTGAGGCCGGCGGCCGTCTCCCGGGCAATCTGCTCCGGGTTCTCCTGGCGCGGATTGTCATCGGTGAGGATCACCATGTCCGCCAGTTCGGCCGCGATGCGCCCCATCAGGGGCCGCTTCTCCCGGTCCCGGTCACCGCCGCAGCCAAAGACCAGGATCACTCGGGAGGGCTTCATGGCGCGCAGTTGCCCGAGGGCCCGCTCGAGAGCCTGGGGCGTGTGAGCGTAGTCGACGATGGCCGCGAACGGCTGACCCTCGTCGATCACCTCCCAGCGACCGGGAATCGGTGGACAGGCCGCCGCGCCGCGGACCGCCATGGAGGGGTCGGCACCGAGTTGCACCGCCGCCGCCACCGCGGCGGCCAGGTTCAGCGCGTCCCAATCGGCGGGGCGGTCGAAATGGACCTCTTCGTCGAAGTCGGGGCCCGTCAGGCGAAAGGTCGCCCCGCCGATGTGGCTCTTGTGGTCGACCACGCGCCAATCGGCGTTTGCGTCCAGGCCGAAGCTCACCTTGGGGCAGGCGGCGGCCTGGGCGAAGCTTTCGTATTCGGCGCAGTCCCGCGGGAGTACGGCGAAGGCCCCCTTGCCGAGTTGCTGAAACAGCCGTCGCTTGACCGCCAGGTAGGCTTCCTGGCTGCCGTGAAGGTCCAGGTGGTCCTGGCCGATGCCGGTGAGCACCGCTCCCGCGAAGCGCATCCCGTAGGTCCTGTCGGCCACCAGGCCCGCGCTCGAGACTTCCATGGCCGCCACCTGGGCGCCTTCCCGCTCGACCTCCGAGAGGAAGGCGTAGAGTTCCGGTGCTTCCGGTGTGGTCAGGACGGCGCCCTCGCCGATGCGTCCGAAAGACTGGCCCAGTGTGCCGGAGATGGCGGTCGGGATGCCGTTGGCGAAGAGGGCGGAAGAAAGCAGATGGGCGGTGGTGGTCTTGCCGTCGGTGCCGGTGATGCCGATCACCGAGAGCCTCTCATCGGGTGCGCCATGCAGCCTGCGCACCATCAGGGCCAGCGTGCGGCGGGGATGCTCGCACTCGATCCATGCCACCGACGAGTTGCACCCCGGGGGCTTGGGGGGGGCCGAGAGCACGGCCACTGCGCCGCGATGCACCGCCTCGTCCACGAAGAGTTTGCCGTTGCTGCGCTCACCCTCGAGGGCGGCGAAAAGGTCGCCGGGCTGAACCATGCGGGAATCGAGGACGATCCGCTGGATCGAGCAGCGCCGGGGCCCTCGCAGTCGAGTTCCGGGAAGGTCGTGGAGCAGGTCGCCGAGAAGCATCATGGGCGCTTCCTGTATCTGGCCGCCACCATCGTGGGCGTGGCGGGATCGGTGGGGGGAATCCTGAGCAGGCGGAGGGTCTCCGCCATCACGGCGGAAAAAACGGGTGCGGCAACCGTGCCGGCGTCCCGGCCTGCGCGACTGGGTTCGTCGATGGTGATCACCACCACGACGGCGGGATCGGTGACGGGCGCGAAGCCCGCGAAGGTGGAGATGTTGCGGCGCCGGTCGTAGACGCCCTTGACGATTTTCTCGGCGGTCCCCGTCTTGCCCGCCACCCGGTATCCGGGAACGGCGGCCCGGTGGGCCGTGCCATGCTCGCCGACGACCACGGCCTCGAGCCAGGCGCTGATCCGCCGCGCCGTGTTCCCGGAGACCGCCTGGACGCTGCCGCTGCGGTGCTCGAGAGCGTGCCACCGTCCCTGGGGATCGGCCCAGGCCCGTGCGATCGTCGGTACGGGAAGCCGGCCGCCGTGCGCGAGGGCGCCGTAAGCCGTGGCGAGCTGGAGCACGGTGGCCGAGACGTTGTGCCCGAAGGCCACGGCCAGTCGATCCCGCCCTCGCCAGCGATCGGGAGAGCGCAGCGTTCCGCGGGCTTCGGCCGGCAGGTCGATGCCCGTGCGCCGTCCGAGGCCGAAGCGCTGGAGCGCCCGATGCAGTTGCGACTCGCTGAGCCTGAGGGAGAGCTTGGCGATGCCGATGTTGCTCGAGACCTCCAGGACCTGGGGCAGAGTCAGCCACTCGTGGGGGTGGTGATCACGAATCGGGCGGCCGCGACCTTCGTTCTTCCAGTACCAGCGTCCTCGCTCGCAGTAGACGGCTTGCTCGGGGGAGACGGCCCCGTTCTCGACCAGCGCGGCCGCGGTCAGAGGTTTGATCACCGAGCCGGGTTCGAAGGCGTGGCCGATGACCAGGTTGCGATGGTACTCGACGCCCCGGCTGAAACGATTGGGATCGTAGGTGGGATAGCTCGCCATGGCCAGGACCTCGCCGTTGCGAGGGTCGAGGACGACGCCCATGGCTCGCCGTGCCGCATGGCGCTCGACACCGCGGCGGAGTTCCTCTTCCAGGCGCTGCTGAATACGCAGGTCGAGGGTCAGCATCACCGAGGAGGGCGGAACCTGCTGTTGTCCCTGGCTGCGGGATCCGAGGACCTGAAGCCGGGCGTCCCGCTCGAGCAGCAGCTCCCTCTTGTTCCCGCGCAGCAGGTCGTCGAATTCCCGCTCGGCGCCTTCAGGAACGCCGTCCCGGTTGACGAATCCCAGCACGTGGGCCGCCAGGCTGCCGTAGGGGTAGCGGCGCTGGAAACTGGGCTCGAGGTGGACCGCCCTGCGGTCGACGATGCCCTTGTCCACACCATCGAGCACCGCCGCCTTGCAACGCTGGTCGCAGGTGCGGGTGACGGGGATCCAGTTGTCCCGATGGGCTCTCCGGGTGAGCCGGTCGGGCGTGCCGGCGGCCCTCTCGAGCAGTCTCATGCCCTTGCGGGAGAGGTGAGACGGCCGGGCGAGCAGCACGTGGGTCGGCACCGAGATCGCCAGCACCTGGCCCCGGCGGTCGAGAATACGTCCACGGGGGCCGGGAATCGTCACCTTGCCGGTGGCGTTGCGTTCGGCGCGAGCCTCCAGGTAGGGCTGGAGGAGGACCTGGAGCTGCACCAGGCGTGCGGAGATCAGAACGCCCCCGAGCATGAAAACGCCCAGGAGCAGCCACTGGCGCCGGTGACCGCGGGGGGCCGGGTTCATGGGGAGGCCTCCCGGCCGGCGGCCAGGACGAAGGGTCTCTGGTCGGCGTGCCCGGGCACCAGTCCCAGGCGGCGGGCTTCGCGCCGGAGACGAGCAGGGTCGAGCAGTTCTGCGCGGCGGGCGATCAGGCTGCGCCGCTCGAGGTGGAGTTGCTCGAGGCGCCGCTCGAGGTCGATGGTCTCGTAGCGGCAGCGGACGCCGCGGGTCTGCAGGGCGACCTGGGTGATCAGGGGGGCGGCCAGCAGGAGAGTGACCAGGGCGATGCGCGCCAGCCGGCCGAGTACGACCGGATGCGGTGCGGCCAGCGGCGGCCGGTTGATCACGCCTGCCGGCAGGCTCATCGGCGGATCCCCCACCGCAGCCGGGCCGACCGGGAGCGGGGATTGGCCGCGACCTCGTCGTCCGAGGCCATGGTCACCCGGCGCACCTCGAGGTCGAGCAGGGGGGCGACGGCCTCCGTTCCGGGCGGATCGTCCGGCTGCCGGTGCCGGGCCGTGGCCAGCCGGCGCAGGGTGCCCTTGGTGATGCGGTCCTCGAGGCTGTGGAAGGAGATCACCGCGATGCGGCCGCCGGGGCGCAGCCGGCGGGTCAGCATTTCGATGGCCCGGCCCAGGCCGTCGAGTTCGTCGTTGACGGCGATGCGCAGGGCCTGAAAGACGCGGGTGGCGGGGTCGATGCGCCCCCGGTGCCCGGGCCCGAGGGCCCGGCGGACCAGGTCCGCCAGCTCGGTGGTGGTGGACAGGGGGCGCCGCTGGCGATGTTCGACGATCACCCGGGTCAGCTTGCGGGCCGCGCGCTCCTCGCCGTAGTCCCGAAAGATGGCTTCCAGTTCCAGCGGGCTGGAGTGGGCCAGGATCTCCGCCGCCCGGCGTCCCGGCAAGTCCCGGTCGAAGCGCATGTCGAGGGGGCCCTCGTGGCGGAAGGAGAAACCCCGCTCCGGATCCTCGAGCTGGTGGGAACCGAGTCCCAGGTCGAGCAGGACGGCATCGGCGCTTTCGATGCCCAACTCGTCGAGGTGCCGGTCCGCCTGGCGGTAGTCTCCGTGGACGAGCCGAACCCGCGCTCCCCAGTGGCCGAGTCTCGATCGAGCGACTTCCAGGGCCGAGGCGTCCCGATCCATGCCGACCGCGCGACCTTCGCCGCCGCAGGCCTCCATCCAGGCTTCCACGTGGCCCCCGAGGCCGACCGTGCCGTCCACGAGCAGTCGACCCGGGCCCGGGGCCAGGGCCTGCAGGACCTCGGCGACCATGACCGGCCGATGGACGAAACCCTCTGGGGCCATCCGTGCTGTCCCTTCGAGCACTTCTCAGATCCCGAACTCGGCCAGTTCCGTCAGAGCCTCGGGGCTCAGGACCGGGGGCGAGTGTCGGAAGAGTTCGAAATCACAGACTTCGAGAATCTGCTGCTTACCGAAAACCGAGACGTCTCCGTAGATCGAGGCTGCCTCCCGGAGCAGGGGATGCACCAGCACCCGACCGCTGGCGTCCACGGTGCTTTCCCGGCCCCAGAAGCTGGTGGTTTGGAGGTAGAGGTCCACTGAAGGCCGGGTGGTGGGGAGTTCGAGAATCTTCGCTTCGAGCCGCTCCCAGACCGGCAGGGGGTAGATCAGGGCTCGCCGGCCGTCGCGGGAGGTGACGAAGACACGCCGACTCTCGCCGCTGAGTTCCAGGAATGTCTCGAGGAACTCCGCGGGGATCTTCAGACGCCCCTTACTATCAACTTTCGCCCTGGCGTGGCCGCGCAGCATCGAAGCTCCAGTGCCCTCCGCTCCGAGAGCAGCGGAAAACAGCGAAGGATTGCGGGGCGTTCCGGGCACCGTCCCGGTGGAGAAACCGCATGGTCCACCCAGTATGGGCCACTTGGTTCCACCTTTTCCCACTTCTTCCCACGGGGATGCTACGGAAAAGCCATTCCGATGTCAACGAGGAAAACCGGCTCATGGCGGACCCTTCCGGCCGTGACACGGCGAACGGCGGCCGGGGCCGCCGTTCCACGTGCCCGAGGAAGGGCACAAAGGGGGGTCGGGGGAGGTTCAGCCGCTGGACCGGGTGTTGTCGCCCGTGCCGCCTTCCGGAACCTCCTCGTCACCACCGATGGTGAAGGTGGGGAGTGGATCCGGGCCGTTGGTGCCGCCTCCCGGGCGGGGCTTTTCCACCGGGCGGATGTCGATCTCGGAGCGTCCGGTCGCCGGGTCGATCTGGAGGAAGCCGACTTCCAGGTCCGCGCCCGTATCGAAGAAGTTGGGCTGCCGTCCGTGGGCGTCGGGCAGGCTGAGCTGGACCGGGGCGCTCCACTCACCGTCGAGGAAGAAGGAGAGCAGGACCCGGTCGAAGGAGGTCGGATCGTCGTCGGCGCCGGCCTGCCACCAGCCCAGTACCGGCGTGCCGTCGGCCATGAAGGCGATGCGGGGATCCCGGTCGTCCCGCCGGTTGTACACGCCGACCAGCACCGGAACCGACCATGTGTCACCGATAGAGCGGGTTATGGCGATGTCCGTCTCGGCGCCGTTGTCGTAGGCCCAGACGGCCCACATGGTGCCCGTGGGATCGACGGTCATCGAGATGGGGCCGTCGGTGGGGCCGAGGTAGTAGGGAGCCTTGTCGTGGGGCAGCATGCCCCCGGGAGCGGACGCGCCCAGCGCAGGCAGGGTGGCCAGGGAGAGCATCATCGTGAGGAGAACCAGCCGGCGGGTCATTTCTTGCCCCCTTTCTCAATGAAGCGATCGAAGTCCCGGACCTCCGGCAGGTTCTGCTCGAGGTGCGGGCGCAGGTATTTCATCCGGCCGAGGGCGATCTTCGCCTCGGCGCTGTTGTCTTCGGCCAGCGACACCTTCCACAGGTAGTAGGCATTGAGGAAGAGGATGTCGACGTATTGCACCTCACCGTTGGAGGCGATGGCATTGGATTCGCGGAGATACTGGCGAGCCTTGGCGAAATCGCCGCTGCGGAAGAAAGTCTCCGCCAGCCAGGCGCAGGCCGAGGCGACGGTCCAGCGGTGTCCCTGCCGCCGGGCCTCGTCGCGGGCGTCCATCAGCAGGCGCACGCCTTCGCGGACTTGGCCCCGGGCGGCGTAGATCGGCCCCAGGTTCAGCTTGACCTTGAGGGCCTCGTGATCGTCCTTCAGCTCCCGGTAGAGCTTGAGGGCCTCGTGCAGGTGCTCGAGGGCCAGGTCGAGGTCCTTCCGGTCCTGGAAGATCCGGCCCAGGGCGTGGTGGGACTGGGCGGTCAGGAGCCGGTCATCCGCGCGCCGGGCGATTTCCAGCGAGCGGGTGGCTTCCATCTCGGCCAGGAGGAAGTCTCCGAAGCTGCTGTGGACATTGCTCAGCTGCAGCAGGGCCCGGACCAGGGTGCCCTCTTCGAGGTGCTTGCCCAGCCGGAGGAGCTGGCGAATTTCGTATTCGCTGAGGGAAACCTTGCCCATGCGGTAGAGCACGATGGCCGAGGCCAACCGTGCCTTGGCGATGAAGCGTGCCTGTTCTCCGGCGGGATCGTCGTCGCAGCCCTGTTCGATCAGGGTGCGCGCCTTCTGGTAGTGGGCGTAGGCGCGCCCGTAGTCGCCAAGATGGAACTCGGCATGGCCCGCCTTCATCAGCTCGATCGCGTCGTCGCCCTCGGGGAGGTGCTTTTCGAGCTCTTCGAGATCGACCACGTCCGAGAACGTCTGGATCGAGACGTTGAAGATCCGGGCCAGAGTGCGCAGCTTGTCGAAGGAGGGGTAGCAAACCCCCTTTTCATAGCGGGAGAGCTGGGAGTTGTCGATCTCTCCCCCATGCATGCGGGCCTTTTCCTCGACTTTGCGCAAGGAGTAGCCGTAGCCGACCCTCAAGCTTCGGAGGTAGCCTCCGAGCCTGGGGCTGCCTTTGAGCTCCGCCATCGACGCCCCTTTCGAGGGGCGGCGGTCCAGTCGCCTGCTCACTGCCGCGTGACCCATGTTGCCCACCTCCGCTGGAACATGTACCACGGACGCCATGCCCGTTGCGTCGGGATGGGCGCTTCTTGCGGCAAATCAGCAGCATCTCCGCCGCCCAGGATAGCTCGCCGCTTCTTCCCCGAGATCTCCATCGGAGCTGCCCCTAGAGGATACCGTCAAATTCCGATCCTGGCGGGGGGAAAACCCGGAGTTTGTCCCCAAAAGGGTACGCCGATTTGACGCCGAGCCCGGGAGCCGGCACAATCCCCCGCGGGTGTTCGCCCCCAAGGCCCGGGGCGACGCCGGGAGAAGCCCTGTTGATCCCCAGAGGCGCCGCGTCGTCTTCCGATCGCCAGGTCCGTCGACTGCTCCTGCGGGCCGTGCTGCTCTACCTGGTGTTGGTGTCGGCCAACGTGGGGATCATCGGTTGGCTCTACTTCCACCAGTTCGACCAGCGCATGATCCAGACCAAGCTGCTCGACACCCTGGACCAGGCGGGAAATCTCGCGCGGATCATCGCCGAGGAAGTGGGGCCGGCGGGCAACATCGACTACGTCAGAGTGCAGCGTCGGAAGGACGTGCTGGCCCAGGTGATCGGAGAGGAGCTTTCGCGGATCCAGATCGTCGAAAGCCTGGACGTGCTGACTCCCGACGGCCGCTTGCTGCTCCACATGGACCGCCCCATCGGTAGTGGCGGGCGGATCTCCCTGATCGGCCAGGCCTTTTCCGGTGCCGCGCCGCCCAGTCCCGACTCGCCGCCCCCGTTGCTGCCGAGCCTGCTCTCGGGTCAGCAGATCCGTCTCGTGGGCTCGCGTTCCGAGCGGGCGCTGCAGGTTCCCCTGGGGGGCGGACGGGGGACCCTGCTGCTGGGCGTAGCCCCCGACGTGATGAGTCGGGAGGTCGGCCGGCTGCGCCGCGAGTCGGTTTTCATTCTCCTCGCCGGCGGGCTGATCAGCCTGCTGCTGCTGGTCGTCGCCTTCCTCTACGTGCTGCGCCTGATTCAGCGGACCCGGCGCCTGGAGCGGGAGACCCAGCAGGCCGAGAACCTGGCCTATATCGGCACTCTCGCCTCGGGTCTGGCCCACGAGATCCGCAATCCCCTCAACGCGATGAACATCAACCTGCAGATGCTCGAGGAAGAAATCGCCGAAGGCTGCGTGGACGAGGAGGCCGTGATCCTCTTGCGCTCGAGCCGCGAGGAGGTGCTGCGCCTCGAACGGCTGGTCAAGGACTTCCTCGCCTTCGCCCGACCGACACGGGCTCAGCGGCGGGAGGTGGCGCCGGTGGACCTGGTGGCGGATGTGGTGCGCTTCGTCCAGCCCCAGTTCGAAGCGGCCCTGGTAGACCTCGGGCTGATCCACGAGGAAGGTGCGCCCACGATCAAGGTCGACGCCGGCCAGATTCGCCAGGCCTTGCTCAATATTCTCCAGAACGCCCTGGAGGTCAGTGATGCCGGGGGGCGCGTGGAAGTGCGCGTGGGGGCCACGGCACAGGGTGAAGCGCGGATCCAGGTCTGTGACCAGGGCCCCGGTATACCCGAAAAGGAGCGGGAGCAGATCTTCGACGTGTTCTGGTCGAAGAAGCCGGCGGGCACCGGTCTCGGGCTGCCCATCGCCCAGCGCTTCGTCCAGGCCCACGGGGGCAGGATCGAAGTCGTCAGCGCAAAGGGCAAGGGAAGCTGTTTCACGATCATCCTGCCCTCCGCCCTGGTGGACGAGGTCGAGCCGCTGGAAACTCCCGACGCCGGGGTGCCGGCCGGCGGGGATCCGGCATGAGCGGGATTCCCGCGGAAGTCCGTTCGCGGGTCCAGTGGCTGCGGGATGAGCTCTGGCGCCACCGCGCCCTGTACTATGTCGAGGCGCGACCCGAGATCAGCGATGGCGAATACGACGCGCTCGAACAGGAACTGCGCCGTCTCGAAGAGCGCTACCCCGCGCTGATCACCGACGATTCGCCCACGCGCCGGGTCGGGCACCCCGTGGAGGGGGAGTTCCCCCAGGTGCGCCACGAAGTGCCCATGCTCTCGCTGGACAACGTCTACAGCGAGGATGAACTGCGGGAGTGGAAGCAGCGTCTCGAGCGTGTTCTCGGTGGCCGGAGCGTGCCCCTCTGGTCGGTGGAGCACAAGATCGACGGGGTTTCGGTGGACCTGCTCTACGAGGACGGCAAACTGGTCCGGGCCGTCAGCCGCGGAGATGGGCGGGTGGGTGAGGAGATCACCCCCAACGTCCGCACCATCCGCTCGCTGCCGCTGCGCCTGGGGGGCGGCGTGCGCGAGCTGGTCGCCCGGGGAGAGGTCTACTTCCCGCGGCAAGACTTCGAGGCCTTCAACCGGGAGCGGGAGAAGGCCGGGCAGGCGCCCTTCGCCAATCCCCGCAACGCCGCGGCGGGCACGCTGCGCCTGCAAGATCCGGCTCTCGTCGCCCGGAGGCCCCTGGCGATCCAGCTCTGGCAGGTGCTTCGCGTCGATGGCCGGCGGATCGAATCCCACAGCCGCGGCCTGGACCTGGCCGAGAGCTGCGGGTTGCCGACCAATCCCCATCGGCGTGTGCTTGGGGATTTCGGCGAGGTCTGCGCCTACATCCGGCGTTGGGCCGAAGAGAGGGGGGGGCTGCCCTACGAGGTCGACGGCATCGTGGTCAAGGTCGACGCGTTGAGTCTCCAGCAACAGGCCGGAGCCACGGCTCGCGCCCCCCGTTGGGCGATCGCCTTCAAGTATCCCGCCGAGCAGGCGACCACCCGACTGCTGGACGTGAACGTGCAGGTGGGACGCACGGGAGTCCTGACTCCCGTCGCCCGCCTCGAGCCGGTGCTCCTGGCGGGCAGTCGCGTCTCCCGTGCCACGTTGCACAATTTCGAGGAGATCGCCCGCAAGGATATCCGCGTCGGTGACGTGGTGATCGTCGAAAAGGGCGGCGAGGTGATTCCCAAGGTGGTCGGCCCCGTGCTGTCTCGGCGCGGGGAAGACGTGCGCGTCATCGAGCCCCCCGAGCGTTGCCCGGCTTGTGGGGGTGACGTGGTGGCCACCCCCGGCGAGGTGGCCCTGCGCTGTGTCGCCCCGGACTGCCCGGCACGGCTCAAGGAATCCCTGCGTCACTTCGCCAGGCGCTCGGCGATGGACATCGAGGGCCTTGGTCCCGCGCTGATCGAACAGCTCGTGGCCCGGGGCCTGGTGCGCAGCGTGGCGGATCTCTATGGCCTCGACGAGGCGACCCTGGCCCGGCTCGAGCGGATGGGGAGCAAGTCCGCTGCCAATCTGCTGGCGCAGATCGATGCCAGCCGCCGGCAACCCCTGCAGCGAGTCCTGGCGGCCCTGGGTATCCGCCACGTGGGAGGGGGGGCGGCCCTGACACTCGCCCGCGCCTTCGGCTCCCTCGGGGAAATCCTGTCCGCGGTGGAAGCGGACGACGCCGAGGAGCGTCTGGCCGCGCTCGAAGATATCGGGCCGGTCACGGCGCGTTCGGTGGTGAGTTTCTTCCGGTGTCCTGCGACACGGGAATGGACTCGCCGGCTGGTCGAGGCGGGGGTCGGCGGCCGCCCGGCGCCGCCCGCCGCTGCGTCGTCGGCCCACCCGTTGGCCGGCAAGAGAGTGGTTCTGACGGGAACCTTGCCGCGGCCGCGGGGCGAGGTCAAACAGCGACTCGAAGAAGCCGGCGCGAAGGTCACCGCCGCCGTCAGCGCCAAGACGGACCTGCTGGTCGCCGGCGAAGACCCTGGCGGCAAACTGTCGCGGGCGCGCGAACTCGGCATCCGCGTCGTGGACTGGCCGACGCTCGCCCGCTGGTTGGAGATGGAGGCATGAAGGACAAGGTCAAGGGGCGGATCATCATCGTCGATGACGATGCCGGCGGGAGAATCGCCATGGCCAAGGCCCTGCGCCGGGTGGACTACCAGGTCGACGCTTTCGGCGACGGCCTCGAGGCGTTGGCTTTCCTGCGCGAACACCCGGACGTGGAGTTGGTCATCACCGATCTGCGTATGCCGGGCCTCGACGGCCTGGAGGTCCTGCGTCGGGCGAGGGAGATGGTTCCCGACGTCGGCGTGCTGATGATCACGGCCTTCGGATCGGTGGAGACGGCGGTGGGGGCGATGAAGGACGGGGCCGCCGACTTCCTCGAAAAGCCGGTGAAAAATATCGATCTTCTGCGGGCCCGGGTGCGCCACCTGGTGGAAAAGGTCCAGCTCGCCCGGGAGATCAGCGAATACCGGGCCGTGCGCAGCACGCTCGACAGCCAGGGGTCGTTCGAAGGCATGATCGGCACCTCGCCTCCCATGCTGGAACTGTTCCGCAAGATCCAGCAGGTTTCCGCCGCCCGGTCCTCGGTACTGATCCTCGGAGAGTCCGGTACGGGCAAGGAACTCGTAGCCCGGGCGATCCATCGCCATTCTCCGCGCAGTCGGGAGACCTTCCTGCCGGTGGACTGCGCGGCGATTCCGGCCGAGATCCTCGAATCCGAACTCTTCGGCCACGAACGCGGAGCGTTCACCGGGGCCCAGGCACGCAAGCCGGGCAAGTTCGAGCTGGCCGATCGGGGAACGCTCTTCCTCGACGAACTCGGTGAACTGCCTTTGCCGCTGCAGAGCAAGTTGTTGCGGGTTCTCGAGTCCCAGACCTTCATGCGGGTCGGCGGCACCCAGGAGATGCGGGTCGATGTGCGCCTGCTGGCGGCGACCAACCGGGATTTGTTGGCGATGGCCGAGGCCGGGCAATTCCGTGCGGATCTCTACTACCGGCTGGCCGTCGTCACCCTGCGGATCCCACCGCTGCGGGAGCGGCCGGAAGACATCCCCGTGCTGGCGGCGAGTTTCATCGATCGCTTCGCCGACGAGAACGATCGTCCGGCGCCCGAACTGACACCGGAGACGCTGCAGGTCCTCAAGCGCGCCGCCTGGCCGGGCAACGTACGAGAGTTGCGCAACCTGATGGAGTCCTTCGTGATTCTCCACGCGGGTCAGCGGATCGAGCCCCATCACCTGCCCGAAGAGGTGCGCGGCAGCGTGGGAGAAGTCTTACCCGCGTTGGGGACGTTCCTCGGCCCCTCTTCCACGGGCCTGGCGGGCAAGACCATGGAGGAAGTGGAGCGGGAGGCCATCCTGCGGACCCTCGAGATCACCGCCGGCAACCGAACCCAGGCCGCGGAGATGCTGGGCATCGGACTGCGGACTCTCCAGCGCAAGATCAAGCAATACCGCAAAGACGGCTATGCCGTCACCGAATCGGACACGGGGGTTGAATGAGTGGTTGGCACGATTTCCCGCCGGAGGGCAGTCTGGAGTCGGGAATCGCCAGCAAGGGGGCCGGGCCACAGGACCGGCGCCCCGGGAGGTTGAGTTCATGAGTCGCGGACAATTCGTCGTTCTGACCATTTTGTTGACGGCTGCGGTGCTGACCGGTGCGGTGGCCGGCGTGGCCGTGCTCGGGCCCTGGGGTGCGGTCTCGGCCCAGGAACTCCAGCTCGCTCCCCCCCCCTCGCCGGCTTCCGCGGTGGTGGCCCCTTCTTTCGCCGACCTGGCGGAGCGGGCGATCCCGTCGGTGGTCCTGGTGCGTAACACCACCATCACGCGGGAGGACCCCCACGCCCAGCTGCCCTTCTTTCGTCGTTTCTTCCGGGAACCCTTCGGCGATGGGCAGGCGCCGGAGCGCGCGCCTGAGCGGCGTCAGGAGTCCAGCGGCTCCGGTTTCTTCATCACCGAGGACGGCTACCTGCTGACCAACCGGCACGTCGTCGATGGCGCGGATCGCCTCGAGGTCTGGGATGTCGACGACAACAGCTACCCGGCCAAGCTGGTGGGTATCGATCCGGCCCTGGATCTGGCCCTGCTGAAGGTCGAAGGCAAGGGTTTTCCCGCCCTGCCCCTGGGCGACAGCGAGGCGCTGAGGGTGGGCGAGTGGGTCGTGGCCATCGGCAACCCGATCGACTTTCGTTCGAGTGTGACCGTCGGCGTGGTCAGCGGCAAGGGTCGACAGATCAACTTCGATCCACGGGACTTGGGCTCCTACATCCAGACCGACGCCGCGATCAACTTCGGCAATTCGGGCGGCCCCCTGCTCAATGCGCGCGGTGAGGTCGTGGGCATCAACACGGCGATCATTCGCGGCGCGGGCAATCCCCTGATGAGCGGCGCGGCCAACACGATTCAGGGCATCGGTTTCGCCCTGCCGATCTCCAAGGTCAAGCCGGTGCTGGACCAGTTGGTTCGTACCGGCACGGTCAAGCGTGGCTACCTGGGCGTGTCCGTTCAGCCGGTGGACGAGGAGCGGGCCGACTATCTCGGCCTCGATCGGCGTCGCGGTGCCTACGTGGCCCGTGTCGAGAAGGGCATGCCGGCGGACAAAGCGGGAATCCAGGAAGACGACGTGATCCTCGCTGTCGACGGCAACGAGGTGAAGGATTCGGCCCACCTGGTCGATCGCATTGCCTCCAAGGCCCCCGGTGAAACGGTGAAGCTGACGATCTGGCGTGACGGTCACGAGGTCGAGGTCAGTGTCGAACTCGGTGTGCGTCCCACCGCCGGCGACGAGCCCCCGCCCGCGATGGAGGAAGAGCCTGACGAAGAAGGACAGGTGACCGACCTGGGCATTTCCGTCACCCCGCTGCCGCGTTCGATGCGCGAGAGCCTCGAGAAGGCCGGCATCCGCGGCGTGCTGATCACCCACGTGGACGTGGCTTCCAACGCCTACGAAAAGGGCCTGCGTGAGGGCCAGGTGTTGATGGATATCAACGACATGCCGGTGCGCACCCTCGACGAATACCGAAAGGCCGCGGCGAAGGTCAAGCCGGGGCAGGTGGTCAAGGCCCGCATCGCCTTTTCCGGAGGGGACAAGATCCTGGTCTTCTTCCGGGCGCCCTCCGGCGACGAATGACCGATGGCTCCCCGGGAAGGGGGTAAGCCCCCCCTGGTTCTCGTCGCCGATGACGAGAAGGCCATTCGCGAGAGCCTGAGGGTCGTTCTGGAGGACGAGGACCGTTATCGCGTATCCGAGGCGGCGGGCGGTGAGGAAGCCGTGAGGATGACCCTCACCCGTCCGCCGGACGTTCTCCTGCTCGACATTCGTATGCCGGGTCTCGACGGTCTCGAGGCCCTGCGCCGGATCCGACAGGCCGGTGCGGACGTGCCGATCCTGATGATCTCGGGGCATGCGACGATCCGCACCGCCGTCGAGGCGCTGCGGGCCGGGGCGCAGGATTTCCTCGAAAAACCCCTCGAGCGGGAGGTCGTGCTGCGTCGTGTCGAGGGTGTTCTCGAACGCTCGCGCCTGCGCGAAGAAGTACGCGCCCGCAGTGAACACGAAGAAGAGCGCTGGCGCATGGTGGGCGAGAGCCCTCCCATGCGCCGGGTGCGGGAGATGATCCGCAAGGCCGGGCCGACGCAGGCGACGGTCCTGATCACAGGAGAGTCCGGGACGGGCAAGGAACTCGTCGCGCGGGCGATCCACCAGGCTTCCGATCGCCGGGATCGGCCCTTCGTCCGGGTCAACTGCGCGGCGATCCCCGAAGACCTGATCGAATCGGAGCTCTTCGGACACGAGAAAGGGGCCTTCACGGGAGCCACGGCCCGACAGAAGGGGCGCTTTGCCAGGGCTCACTCCGGGACGATCTTCCTCGATGAAATCGGTGACATGTCTCTCAAGACTCAGGCCAAGGTGTTGCGAGCCCTGCAGGACGGAGAGATCGAGCCGGTGGGGGCGGGGCGGCCGATGATGGTCGACGTGCGGGTGATTGCCGCGACGAACAAGTCGCTGCGGGAAGAAATCGCCGCCGGGCGCTTCCGTGAAGATCTTTTCTACCGCCTGAGCGTCCTGCCGATTCATCTACCCCCGTTGCGGGAGAGGCGGGAAGACATACCTCTCCTGGTCGAGCACCTGGTAGGGCTGATCTGCAAGGAGAACAATTTCCGGCCACGACGCATGACTGCGGCGGCCATGGAGGTGCTGGCGTCCAGGCCCTGGCCCGGCAACGTGCGTGAACTTCGCAACTATCTCGAGCGGGCGCTGATCCTTGGACCTCCAGGCGAGATCGATGCCGCCGATCTCCCCGTGTCGGGAGAATTGGAAACTCCGGCGGCCGACGCTCTTTTCTCCGTGTCGAGCCTGCGCGAGTTCAAGGAGATGGCGGAAAAGGCCTACCTCGAGCGCAAGTTGCAGGAGAACGGCTGGAACATCACCCGCACCGCCCAGGCCATCGGCACGCCCCGCTCCAATCTCTACAAGAAGCTCGAACAGTATGCGTTGACCCGCAGGGGGGGCGGCGAGCCGGAGTAGACCGGACGTGACAAGCCGGAAAGTACAGGTAAGATCGGCAGGGGAGGCTTGGGAGAGATGATCATCATGGAAAATCACCGACCTCCACGATGGCTTCGCCGGACGGGGTTGCTGTTGGGCCTGCCGCTGATCTTTCCGCCTGCCGCCCTCCTCGCCCAGGCGGGGCCTCCGACTCAGCCGGCGGGCCATGTGCGCAACATGACGGTTTCGGCCCAGGCGTCGGAGGCCGTCCAGGCGCGGCTCGCCGAACTTTCGGCCCAGGTGCAGCGGTCGCCGGATGACCACCGGCTCCTGGCCCGCTACGGCCTCGCCCTGGTCAAGGCGGGGCGTTCCGACGAAGGGCTGGCCGCCCTGACCCGCGCCGCCGTGGCCGCGCCGGAGGAGCCGGACGTGCTGCTGCTCTATGCCAAGGGCCTTCTGCGCGCCGAGCTTTTCGACGAGGCCGTGCGGCAGGGCCTGGCGGCGGCCGTCTCGCCCCTGGCCTCCCGGAAGACCATGGCGGAGGGATATTCGGTGGCGGGGTTCGCCCGCTGGCGCCAGGGCAACGTGCGCCGGGCCGAAGAGTTGCTGCGCAAGTCGGTCAAATACGACAAATCCAATCCCCGCCCGTTTTTCAACCTGGGCGTCCTGCTCTACAACTCGGGCAAGCGAGCGGAGGGTGTGGGCTTTCTCGAGCAGGCTTACCGCATCGCCCCGCAAGATCCCAAGGTGCTCAAGGGGCTGGCCGATCTCTACCAGCGCCAGGGGCAGTTGGGCAAGTCTCTCGAGTTTCTCGAGCGCCTGGCCGAACAGCGTGCAGGAGACGCCGTCCTGGCTGCGAGGATGGGGGTGCTCTACCTCGAGACGGGCCAGTACGAGAAGGCTGCCCACCACATGGGGCGCGCCGCCGGTCTCGAACCTTCCAACCGGGACTACCACATCGCCTACGCCACGACACTGGCTCGGGCGGGACGCATCGACGATGCCCGGCGGCAGGCCGAGATCGCCGAGGAAATGGGGCTCGACGTCTCCAGCGTGAAAAAGCTGATCGACGCGGCGGAGGCCGAGAAACGTTGATCGTGGCGGTGGGCCGGTGACCCTCCTGGACGTGGATTCTTCCCTGGGGGTGGCGCGGCTCACTTTTCGCGCGTCCCCCGGTCGGGCTCCCGCCGCGACGCCGGAGCTGATGGACGAGTTGGAAGCGGCCCTGGAAGCCCTGGGCGCAGATGGGGCCGTCGAGCGCCTGTTGCTCGGCTCCGACTCCGCCACGGCCTTCCTCGTCTCCCCCCCGCCCGCCACCATCCCGGTGCAGGATGCCGATCTCCTGTGGGAGTGGGTCCGTCGGGGTCGCCGGACGCTTTGCCGGCTGGCCGAACTGCCGTTCCCCACGGTGGCCTGCATCGAGGCGCCGGCCGTTGGTGCCGGGTTCGAACTGGCCCTGGCCTGTTCGATGCGGGTGATGGTCCGCTCGGCCACCGCCGGCGTGGGCTTTCTGCCCCACGAAGGCTGGATGGTCCCGGCCTGGGGAGGAAGCGTCCGCCTGGCCCGCCGCCTCGGTCCGACCCTGGCCTGGGAGCTGCTGCGATCGGCAGCCCTGGTACCCTCCAGCCTGGCCCTGCGCTGGGGGCTGGCCGACTCTCTGGCCGAACCCGGGGCACTCGAGTCCGTGGCCCGTGAGGTTTCGGCGCGGCGCCCGCGCTGGCCGCTGATCGACCGCTGGCTGTGGGCTCTTCCCGGAGGGGCGGACCTGCTGATTCGGCGCCTGGAAGGCCGGGCCGGGCCCCTGTCCGGAGTGGAGCGGATGCTGCTCGACCAGGTGCGCAGGGGCTTGACCTGGCCCTTCGACGAGGCCCTCGAGGAGGAAGGACGGGCCCTGGTCCATCTCGCCGCGTCGAGGTTCCAGGAGTGATCGCCTTGCTTCGAGAGGGTCCGGAGCCCTATTTTTCTGCTTGCAAAGGTTCGGGTCCGAACCCGCGGGGCATGTCCGCCGGTGGAGGCCCCTGAAGGGTGGTGTGCCAATGAAAGGCATCATTCTCGCCGGTGGCTCCGGCACGCGCCTCTACCCGGTGACCCGGGCGGTGAGCAAGCAACTGCTTCCGGTCTACGACAAGCCGATGGTCTACCACCCGCTTTCGCTGCTGATGCTGGCGGGCATCCGAGAGATTCTCCTGATCAGCACGCCCCACGATCTCGAGCTCTTCCGGCGTCTGCTGGGCGATGGGCGCGAGCTGGGAGTGGAGATCTCCTACGCGGCGCAGGAGCGGCCCGAGGGCCTGGCCCAGGCTTTCATCATCGGCGAGCGCTTCGTGGGCTCCGATCGCGTGGCCCTCGCCCTGGGCGACAACATCTTCTTCGGTCATGGGCTGCCTCGTTACCTCCGCAAGGCGGCGGGGCGGGAACGCGGGGCGACGGTCTTCGCCTACTCCGTGCGGGATCCTCAGCGTTACGGTGTGGTGGGCTTCGACGAGCGGGGGCGGGCGAGCAGTCTCGAGGAAAAGCCCCGGCGGCCCCAATCCAACTGGGCCGTCACCGGGCTCTACTTCTACGACAACCGGGTGCTCGAGATCGCGGCGGGCCTGAAGCCTTCGGCGCGTGGTGAACTCGAGATCACCGACGTCAACCGGGCCTACCTGGAACGTGGCGAGCTGCACGTCGAGCGCCTGGGTCGGGGCATCGCCTGGCTCGATACGGGAACCCACGCTTCCCTCCTGCAAGCCTCGAACTTCGTTCAGGCGATCGAGGAGCGCCAGGGGATGAAAGTAGCCTGTCTCGAAGAGGTGGCGTTCAAGATGAAGTTCATCGATGCCCGACAGCTCGAGCGCCTGGCCGACGGTATGCGTGCCGGGGCGTACGCCGACTACCTGCGGCGGATTCTCGAAGAGGAGCCGGAGTTCCATGAGAGTTTCGCCGACTGAGCTGGAAGGTGTCCTGCTGATCGAGCCACGGGTGCATCGGGATGGGCGCGGGTTCTTCTTCGAGTCCTATCACGAGCAGCGTTATCGTGATGCCGGGATCGACGTTCGTTTCGTGCAGGACAATCACTCTCGTTCCCAGCGCTTCGTGCTCAGGGGCCTCCATGCCCAGTGGCGCCACCCCCAGGGCAAGCTGGTCCGGGCCAGCCGAGGGGAAATCTTCGACGTGGCGGTGGACATCAGGCCCTCTTCGCCGACCTTCCGCGCCTGGGTGGGGGTTCATCTTTCGGCGGAAAACTGCCGCCAGCTCTACATTCCAGCGGGTTTCGCCCATGGCTTCTGCACTCTCAGCGAGGTGGCGGAGGTGCAGTACAAATGCACCGCCTACTACCATCCGGAAGACGAAATCACCATCGCCTGGAACGACCCCGAGATCGCCGTCGACTGGCCGGTGGACGAACCCCGGCTCTCCGACAAGGACCGCCACGGGAGGCTGTTGAGCGAAGTGGTGGAGATGCTCGCGAAAAGCGGGCCATGAGAGGAGTCCCGGTGTGGATGCTTTGAGCCCGGCGGACATCGAGCAACTCGCCGCGAGGGGCATCAGTGCCGACGAAGCCCGGCGGCAGCTCGCCTTGTTGCGCCAGCCTCCGCCCTACGCCCGGGTCCTGCGGCCGGCGACGGTGGGTGACGGCATACACCAGCTGGACGCCGCCGACGAGCCCCGCCTGCTCGAGCGCTACGATCGGGCCCGGCGGCTGGGGCAGATCCTGCGCTTCGTCCCGGCCTCCGGGGCGGCGAGCCGGATGTTCAAGGTGCTCGAGGCTTACCGCTCGGGGGTTCGGGACGACCCGACGGTGGCGGCGGCCGAGCGCCTTGCGGCGGAACTCGATCGCTTCCCTTTCGCGGCCGAGCTGCGTCGGGCCGCGGGACTCGACGGCGGTGAGGCGGCCGACCCGCGGCGCTTGATCGAAGCGCTGCTCGGGCCCGGCGGCCTGGATTACGGGCGGATGCCCAAGGGATTGGTTCCTTTTCATCGTTACACCGATCATCTGCGCACCGCCTTCGAGGAGCACCTGGTGGCGACCCTCGAACAGGTTCGCGACGGCTCGGGCGCGGCCCGGGTCCATTTCACGGTCTCGCCCGAGCACGAGGAGCGGTTCACGGCCCTGCTCGACCGGCGCCGTCTCTTTTTCGAGCGGCGCTTCGAGGGGCGGCTGGAGGTGGCCTTCTCCCACCAGCATCCGCGGACAGACACGCTGGCCATCGACGACGATCAACTGCCCGTTCGGCGCGAAGACGGAAGCCTGCTGCTGCGCCCCGGCGGACACGGGGCGCTGATCGAAAACCTGGCCGCGCTGGGGACGCCGGTGGTGCTGATTCGCAACATCGACAATGTTCTTCCCGACGGCCGACGCGGGATCGCGAGGCGATGGAGCGGTCTGCTCTGCGGCCTGCTGCTCGAACTCCAGGACCGGGTCTTCGATCTGACCGAGCGCCTGGAGACGGCCGGGGCCGCGGCCATCGGGGCGACGCGCACCTTCGTCGACCGGTGGTTGGGCGCGGGACCGCCCGCCGGCGAAGACGCCGATCGACCCGAATCCTGGTTGCGCCTGCTCCGGCGGCCGCTGCGGGTCTGCGGCATGGTGCGCAACGAAGGACAGCCCGGCGGCGGCCCCTTCTGGGTGCTGGACGGCCTGGGCCGGGAAAGCTGCCAGATCGTCGAGGGTTCCCAAATCGATCCCGACTCCGGGGCGGCCCGCCGGGCCCTGGCCGCGGCGACCCACTTCAATCCCGTCGATCTGGCTTGCGCGCTCGTGGATCGACACCGGCGACCCTATCGTCTCGAAGAGTTCGTCGACCCCGCCACGGCCTTCGTGTCGACCAAGTCCTTCGGCGGGCGATCCCTGCGGGCCCTCGAGCGACCCGGCCTGTGGAACGGAGCCATGGCCTACTGGAACACGGTCTTCGTCGAGGTGCCGGCGGCAACCTTCGCGCCGGTGAAGACGGTCTTCGACTTGCTGCGGGACGAGCACCAGGAAGGAGGCGGGCGATGAACGGCATCCTGGTCGTCGACGACCATCCCACCGACCGTCGCCTGCTGGCGGGCATTCTCGAACGGGAGGGTTTTCCGGTTTTCGAAGCGGCCACGGGCGGCCAGGCCCTCGAAACGGCCGCCTCGAGGAAGCCCGACCTGATCCTGCTCGACATCTGCCTGCCGGATCGGGATGGCTACGACGTCTGCTCGACGTTGAGGACCCATCTGGAGACCTCCGACATTCCTGTGATCTTCGTCTCGGCCATCGAGGCCAAGGAAGAGATCGCCAGGGGACTCGAGCTGGGGGGATCCGACTTCATCCACAAGCCCTACTGCACCCGGGAAGTCCTGGCGCGGATTCGTACCCACTTGCAGATCGGGCAGCTCAACAGTTCCCTGCAGGCCGTCAACGACGACCTGCTGCGCCTGAACAACGACCTGCTCGAGAAGCAAAAGCGTCTCGAAGAAGACCTCAAGGCCGCCGCGCAGATTCAGCAGGCCCTGCTGCCTGCCGGAGATCTGCACCCCCCCGGCGTCGAGACGGCCTGGACCTTCCTCCCCTGCGAGGGCGTGGGCGGCGACATCTTCAACTTGTTGCAGCTCGATGAGCACCGTTGGGGGCTGTACATCGTGGATGTCACCGGTCACGGAGTGCCGTCGGCGATGGTGACGGTATCGGTGGCGCAGAGCCTGGCGCCTCACCTGGGGATCACGGTTTCGAGCCAGGCCCGGCGGGGTGATTCACCCATTGCCCCGCCCGCCGCCGTGCTCACCCGCCTGGACCAGGAATATCCCCTCGAGCGTTTCGACCGGCCGTTTACCATCTGCTACGCGGTCCTCGATACCCGTACCGGCGAGTTGGCCTACTCATCGGCGGCTCATCCGCCACCCATCGTGTTGCGCGTCGATGGCAGTGTCGAGCGTCTCGAGGAGGGGGGGCCGCTGATCGGCATGGGCGCTTTCCTGGCCTTCGACGAGGGCCGCACGCGACTGGCGGCCGGCGATCGCGTGTACTTCTACACCGACGGGATCGTCGAGCACTGCTCCACCGGCGGCGAGCTTTTCGGAGAGGATCGCCTGGTGGCCCTGCTGCGGGACGGAGCGGATCGAGGCCTCGAGGAGTTGTGCCGGCGGGTGATGCGCGAGCTGACGGTCTTCGGCGGCCGCCGACCCCCGCGAGACGACATCTCGCTGCTGGCCCTCGAGTATCGAGGAGGATCCCCATGAGTGACCTGCGACACCCCAGCGGACCGTGGACCCTGGAGCTGATGCTCGAATCCCGGTTGGAGAATGTCGACGCGCTTCGCCGGCTGTTGATCGTTGCCTGTGATTGGTGCGGGGTGGACGAGGCGGCGCGCTATGCGGTCGAGCTGGCCACGGTGGAAGCGGTGACCAACGCCATGCGGCACGCTCACCTCCTGGATGCCGGCAAGAAAGTGCGGGTCGTCGTCAGCAACCCGGAAGGCGCGATCCGCATCGTCGTGGAAGACGAGGGTCTGTCCATTCCTGACGAGCAGTGGGAACTGGCGTCTCACCGGGCGCAGAAGCAAGCCGCCGAGCAGGCCCGGGAAGGGGGACGGGGGCTGTTTCTGATTCGCGAATTGATGGACGAAGCGGACTACGATTCGCTGGACGGGACGAACCGCTGGACCCTGGTCAAGCGCCTGTAGGGCGCCCTTCCAGCTTCTTCACGGCGGCCTCTTCGTCGTCGAAGATCTCGAGGATCCGGTGCAGGCGGGTGAGTTCGATGATCGACCGCACCGGTGCGGTGAGGTTGCTCAGCGCCACATCGCCCGACTTGGCCCGCGCCGCCTTGAGGACCGTGACGAGCACGGAAAGCCCGCTGGAGTCGATGAACTGCACGTCGGCCAGGTTGACCACCAATCTGGCCGATCCACTGTCGATGACCCGCTTGAGTTCGTCGCGGATGGCGGGAGCCTCCGCCGCGTCAAAGGCGCCGCTGATGGTGATGATGTCTACCGAGCCCTGCGTGCGATGAGAAAACGGCATCTGACCTCCTCCTCCGAGAGCCCCTGCCTGGAGGCTTTTCGGGGAAACGTCCGGGCGCCCGGCTCTCCCCGACGGACAGGGTTCAAAGCTAACCGAGACATCGCCCCGAGGCAAGCTTGACCTTTTGCCGGGTCAGGGGCCTTCCCAGTTGCAGGTGTTCGTCGCCCGGACCTTGAAGAAGCGCAGGGTGGGAAAGGCGCCTGCACCGCCGCCCTGCCGGAACTCGGTGGCTCCCTGGGTGCGTCCGGTGAGCACCGCCTCCGCCATCGAGGCCGTGCCGCTTTCCAGTAGGTGATAGCCCGACGCGCCCGCCGTGGCCTGCCAGCTGTGGAGCAGGTCGGCGCCGTCCCGGCGGATCATCAGGCCGGAGGTTTCAGGGGGCACGGGATCGCCGCAGTCGAGGGGCGAGCACTCGAGAGCCCGGTCGGCCCGGAGGTGCAGTGTCCAGCCATGGAGCCTCCCCGGAGCCACCGCGCTCTCCCGGTTGTCGTTGATCACCAGGGTCCAGGTGCCCTGGGCGCCCTCGCCCTTGAAGTCGTCGAGGGAGCCGGGGCCGTCCGCCGGGCGGTCCCGGTCATAGCGCAGTTTGAGGTCTTGCTCGCCGGCGTGGCTCCGGTTGTGCAGGGTGACCTGGGTGCCTGCCGGCGAGACGAGCATGACGAGCAACTCGCCGACATCCCCGTGGGAGATGTCCACGGTGACGTCGATCTCGCCCACCCGGGCATCATCGATCACGTCCTGGGGCGATTCCAGGCCGCCGAAAAACGAGCTGGGCAGGTCGAGGGGCGGGCCGTCGGGGTAGTCCCGCTCCACGTTGCCGATGGCGATGGAAAAGCGGCTTTCCTGGGCCTCGGCCTCGGCCGATCGAGTGTTTTGGGTGAAGTGCAGCACCTGGCCGCAAGGGGCGTCGGGAGCGACGGTCAACTCGTAGTAGGGCGCGGTCATTTCCGCCGTGGCGCCGGGGTCGAGGTCCGGCCACTGTCCGGAGCGCAGGGTGATGCGGGCCCAGTCGTCACGGTCGACTCGCAAATCGCCGGTCACATGGGTGGCTCCCTCGTTGCCGCGATTGGCCAGTTGCAGGGGCAGGCGGAGGGTTTCCCCCGGATCGAGGATGCCGTCCCCGCCGCCCAGGGGTGGGTCATCGAGCAGTCGGTGGCCGTCGTAGGTCAGCCGGGGGCCCGTGGTCGGGGAGACGCCGCCGGTGGCCACCAGGGCGAAGCCCTGCGGGCCGATCGCCACGTCGGCCGCGATCACCTCCACCGTCCAGGAGCCTGCTGCGGGAGAGTCGAAGAGGACCTGCTCGAGGTTGTTGATCGGGTCGGCGGTACCTCCGGGAACCGAGTTGCCGTTACCGTCGGTCTGGTTGCCCCAGTAGACCGTCCCATCGGGAGCGGTGACCTTCAGGTCGAGGTTGTTCACCGTGGCCTCGGCGGCCATCAGCTCGGCGGGGGGCTCGGTGAAGACCAGGGTGATCCGCAGCGGCTGGCCGGAGGCGTCCACCTCGAGGGGGTAGGTGGCCGCTTCTCCGGTGGACAGCCCCGCGCTGCGCCGCAGGTCGTCGAGCACCACCAGGCCGCGGCTGTCGCCGGCGAAGAACAGGGAGCGCTCCAGGTTGACCCGCCCCCACCCTTCCTGGTCGCTGGGGTAGCCGGCCACGCCGGTCATGTCCATCGCCCCGCTGATCAGCACCGCCTTCATCAGTGCCCCGGAAGGCACCAGCGCATCGGCGGCCACCGGGGCGCCGCTGGGATACCAGCCTTCGGTGAAGTACTCGCGGACCAGGGTCGCCGCCCCGGTCACCGCGGGGGAGGCCATCGATGTGCCGGTCAGGCTGCGGGTGCCGCAACTCTCGCCCGAAGCCGCCGAGACCGTCGAACAGCCCGGGGCGAAGATCTCCGGTTTGCGCCGACCATCGGAGGTGGGACCGCGGCCTCCCGAACAGTGGTTGTCGGCGTTGCCTTCCCGCTCCGAGGCGCCTACCGCCAGCACGTTCTTGGCGTTTTCCGGTGTCTTGAGGTTCGAGCCGTTGGTCACGGCGAAGAGCACCAGCGAGTCCTCGTACTGCCAGGAAAAATCGTCGATGTCGCGCGACCAGGATGTGTAGGAGGTCGTCCCGTCGTCGCCCCAGGAGTTGGAGTGGGTGCGGGCGCCGTCCTGGTGGGCGGCGATCAGGTTGTCCTTCAGGTTGGAGGGGGCGGAGCCGGAGCCCGAGATGTCGTCGAGATTGGTGAACGAGATCTTGGCCGCGAAGGCGTGGCCGTCGCCGGAGTCCCAGGCGCCCCAGGTGCCCTTGTCTCCGGCCATCGTGCCGTTGGTGTGGGTGCCGTGGCTGTCGGCACCCTGGCCGTTGCCGGATCGGTAGGCGATCACCTTCCGGTGGTTCGGCCCCGGAGGGCTGCCGCCGTCGTCGAAGTAGCAGGAGTCCAGGTCGAGGCGACCGTCGATGTTGCCCATCACCTGGCCCTCGCCGTGGAGGCCGTGCTCCCAGATGGGGCGCAGATCCTGCACGTTGCTCTGGATCACCCAGCTGGCCCCGTCGTTGCGCAGCGTGGCCTCCGGGTATTCCTCGATGAAGGCCACGTCGGGTTGGTGGGCGATGGCTTCGAGCAGCGGTCGAGGAGCCCGGACGAGCAGGCGCAGTGTGCCATGGTCGGTCCAGGTGGCCCGCAACTCGGCACCCTGCCGAACCAGCCGGTCGGCGATGGCGGTCGCGTCGCTTCCCGGCCAGAGGTCGATGGTGACCAGCAGACGCGCGCCGCTGCGGCGACGGGAGTCGCGGTAGGGCCGGCGGCCCAGCTCCGGGGAGATCTTCCAGCCCGGCTCGACGGGGCCTTCCCAGCGTAGCCCCGGCAGGGCGGCGAGAGCCGCCCGGGAGCGTTCGCCGGCGCGCACGATCCAGGCTTGGCGGGGCAGGTAACCCAGCACGCGGGCTCCTGTCCCTTCCACCAGGCGCCGCCGTTCCGCCGTCAGTCGGCCATCGAACTGAATGACGCGGACATCGGCCGTCGCGCGCTCGCTCGGGTTCAGGCGCAGGTTCTCCGGGAGGTCGGGCAGGGACACCTGGGGATCGAAGCTGCCGACCTGCAGGCGCAGGGGGACGCCCGCGGCCAGGGCGGGCGCAGAGAGCAGAAGCGACAACAGGATCACGGGCACGACAGCGCGAGCGGTCAAAGGCATCGGGGTCTCCGGAAAGAGTTCCCCTCTCTAGTACTCGCAAACCCGCCGCGGGGGAAGCGAAACCCGCGGCAAGAGGCCGGCGGTCCGCCGGGGTCTTGTCCGTGACGATCCGCGCGTTTGCCGGGTCGGCCACGCCTCGCCGGTCCGTGAGAACTCCCGCGCTGGGCGGCGTTTCGGCCGCGGGGCGCGTGACTGGGTCAGTCGACGACCTGGAAGTGGACGTTCTGGCTGACCTTGGCTCCGCCGGCGTTGTCCTTGACCGAGACTTCCAGGCGGTAGTGGGCGACGGGGAACTGGGGGGCGATCCCGAGGGTCCAGGCCCTGGCGGCGCCGGACTGGTGGGCCGCGACCACGGGACGACCGGCTCGCACCCAGCCCGCTCCGGGCTTGCCCGGGGGGCGGATGTAGAGCTGGTAGGTCACGTCGAAATCGGCCCCGCCCGCTTGCTCTCCCGCGCCCAGGACCTGGTAGAAGATCGTCAGGTCTTCTCCGCGCCTTACCGTGGACGAGCCCTTGGGGACCACCTCGAAGCCGCTGACCCGGAAGGGGGCGGCGGCGGTCTCGTCCTCTTTCAACTCGCGAATCGATTCCGCCAGGAGGATTTTCGAGAGCCGGAGCTGGTCGGTGGGGACGCGGGAGACGATGTGAAAGGCCTGGAAGCGGGGCGTGAAGGTTCCTTCCCCGCCAGCCACGCCGGCCACCACGGCATAGCGGCCGGGAGGCAGAGAGCGGGCGGCCTGGGCGATCAGCCCGGTCGAGGTTTTTTTATGTAGGAAGGGAAAACGATCGGTTCCGAGGACCAGCCCGCTGTCTTCGTCGTCTTCGCTGCGCAGGATCGCCACCAGCCGCTCCCCCTCCGCCAGCGGTTGCGGAAGAGTGAACGTCAGCCAGGCCATGGTGTTGCCCTCGGCGGCCGGGAAAAAGTACCACTCGGCCTTCCAGGGGGAATCGATGGTGGTGGGGGTGCCGTCGAGGAAGGCCCCGGCGGCGTCCCACAGCGCCGTTTGCCAGGGATAGCGGGTGGTGGGAGCAGGTGGTTCCATCTGGCGGGTTTCGGTGGCCTTGGCCACTTTTTCCACCGGGCCCAGGTCGTTCCACTCCCCGGTGACGATCGGCGGCCAGCGAGGCTTCCACTCGGGGTCGCGGGGGGTATCGGGGTAGAAAAGCAGCGTCAGCGCGTCGTCCCTGCCCTTGGGATCGACCTTCTTCCCTTCTTCGTCGGCCGGCGCCGGGGCCGCCATGGCCAGGAGCATCACCCACGGCACGAGGGCCGCCCGGGGGAAGTGTCTGCGCCCATGTCCGATCCACCCAGTTGCCATCGCGTCACCCCTTCTGCGGGCCTGCGACAACCCGCGCCCGTTTCGCCGGCGAGGACGAGCCGAGCAGCTGGCACTTTAGCATCACTCCCGGCTCATTCCACCCACGTCGTGATGCCGGCGGCGGGGATTCCGGCGCTGGCGGGGTGAACCCGGAGAGCGAAATCAGGGCGAATGCTTTCCGGGGTTCGCGGAGCGATGGACGGCTCGAGTCGGGGGCCGAGCTGTGTGGACAGGGTCCGGAGCCCGTGGAATCATCGGCCTGCAAACCCCGCCGCTTCGGCACACCGGTGGCGCGGCGTGGCGTTGCGGAGGAACCAGCCATGTCTCGGATGCGGAAAAGCGGCCTCGTCGCGGCCATCATGCTTCTCTCGGCCGGCTTCGGTTTCGGCGTTCCGGCGCTCGAGGCAGCGGTTGACGCCGTGCCCCAGGAGGACCTCAAGTACCTCGAGCGGGCGATCGAGAAGTACATCGGGGAAACCTACAAGGCGAAGAACGACGAAGGCTACCATTTCCAGAAAGCGCGTTCGTCGATGTCTTTCGAGCCCGCCGAAGGGGGGCGCTACGAAGTCGTGGTCTACAAGGACGTCGTCGACGAGGGCGGGCGGACCATGCACACCGAGCGCTACCGTCTGACCCTCGAGAAGGAATCCGAAGAGAAGTGGAAGATCGTCGACCAGGAACTGGAAGACACGATCACGGGCATGGCCCGCTACATGCCCGGCGACGAGAAGTTCTACCACTACGAGAGTTTTCACTTCGATCGCGAGGGCCTGAAGGTCGACTCCGGTCCCGGCAGCATGATCGTCTTCTACCGCAACGGCAAGCGCCGCCGCATGGTTTTCACGGGCGAGCGCCTCTCTTTCTCCTACGAGCCGCCCGTGGAAACGGGTTACCGTTCGCGCTACGCCGCGGTCAGGAAGCTCAAGCCCAAAGATTTCGACTTCACGCCCGAGACGGTCGTCGTGCGCTGCAGCGAGAACCAGTGCCCCCGTCTGCTCGACTCCCTGTTCACCGGCCTGGTCGAGACGAGTCGGGAGAAGATCGATATCAAGTTGGGTCGTGAGTTCGACAAGCAGATGCGGGAAGTGAAGAAGGCCCGCAGGGACAACTACCTCGCCGGGTTCAGTTTCGATGATCTGCCCGGCAACGAGTACTACGCGATCAGCGTCAAGAAGAAGGGTCGGGATCACTACCTGGGGGTGATGTACGACAATTGGGACCCCAAGGAGATCTCGTTCAACGTCTCGGGTTACTGGCCGGCCCTGTTCCTCTACTACTCGGAAGAAACACGCAAGAGCGGCAAGAGCGTGTACGAACTCGAGCGGCGTCCCGACGAGGCATTGCGCTTCTTCGACCTGGTGTCCGTCAAGGGGACGGTGGACCTGCAGACCAAGACTCCCGAGACGATGGATGCTGATATTCACTACAGGATCCGGGCCCACGAGGACTTCGATCGCCTGGGCTTCGGCATCGCTGTCCTGGAGCGTCCGGACAAGGATGAGAAGAAGGCTGCGACGCGCCCGCGGTTGACCGTTTCCTATATCAGGGACGGTGAAGGCCGTGAACTGAGCTGGGTTCAGCTCGGGCCGAACAACGGGATGGTGATCTTCCCGCGTACCATCAAGAAGGGCGAGATCATCGACCTCGAGATGAAGTTCACCAATGCCAAGGGGATCTACGACTTCTCCTGGTCCTACAAGGGGATGGCCCGGGGGGGCTGGCTGCCTTTCGTCACCTTCGGTGACATGATCGATGACTTCGAACTGACGGTCAGCGTCCCCGAGCAGTACACGACCTTGGGCATCGGCAGGAAGATGGCTGAGCGGGTGGAGGACGGGCGACGCATCACCGAGTGGAAGGCCTTTCATCCCGTGACCTTCCCGACGATCATCTTCGGCAAGTACACGAAAGCCGAGTCCACCGTCCAGGCGCGGAAGCTCGACGGCACACCGATTCCCGTGACGATCTACGTCGACGAAAACGCGCTGACCGAAGGGAACGCGAGCGCCGGGCAGTGGGGCATCCGGCCCAAGCAGCTGCAGGCGCTGGTCGACCAGGCGGCCCAGGCGATCAATCTCTACCAGCGCCTCTACGGCGTGGACTATCCCTTCTCCAAGCTGGACCTGGTCAACGATCCCGTCGGAGGCATGCTCTATGGCCAGGCGCCGTCGTCGATCATCTACCTCGGGTCGCTGGTCTTCCGCGGCGCGGCGACGCTGGAGTCCTTCGGCGGAGGGCGTGGAGTCAGCAAGTTCCTCAAATCGGTGGTAGCCCACGAAACCGGGCACCAGTGGTGGGGAGCTTCGACGAGCAACGCCAATTCCGGGAATTACTGGTTCGTCGAAAGCCTGGCCGAGTACTCATCGGCGATCTACACCGAGCAAGCCTACGGCCGCCAGGCCTATCTCCAACAGGTCAAGGCGTGGCACGATGAGCTGGTCGAGGCTGAAACGATGGCGACCGTGCAGGAGAGCTATACGACTTGGGGCGGGCCGTACGGTTTCAGCGGCAACCAGCGCAACATCTACAGCCGAGGTCCATACGCTTTCCACATCCTGCGTGAGACGTTCGGCGACAAGAAGTTCTTCAACTACCTCTACAACGTGGCCCAGAAGCTGGCCGAAAAGCAGATCGTCACCGAAGACTTGAAGATGATCTCGGAAGTGGTCTTCGGCGGAGACATGAGTTGGTTCTGGGATCAGTGGATTCGCGGAGTCGGCTTGCCGGAATACGCCTACGACTTGCGCAGTCGGCAGACGGAAGACGGCAAGTACCTGGTGGAGGGGACGATTCGGCAGCGGGTGGTGCTCGGCCCCAAGGCGGAAGTTCTCGAAGACACCTTCTTCCGGGGTGCGATTCCGGTCACCGTGGTCTATACCGACGGTACCGAGGAAAAGAAGCCGCTGCTGGTGGAGGGCGAGCTGACCGAGGTCCGCTTCAAGGTGGACAAAAAGCCGCAGAAGGTGGTCTTCAACGGCGAGGGCGAGATCCTGGCCCAGAGGACGGTTTCCGCCGGCAGCTTCTGAAAGCCGATTCGAGGGGCCTGTCGTGGCGGCCTGGCGCGCGGTGATCGGGCTCGAGGTTCATGCCCGGCTGCAAACCCGCACCAAGCTCTTCTGCCCATGCGAGGCGGTCGCCGGGGGCGCTCCCAACTCGCGGCTGTGCCCCGTCTGCCTGGGGCTGCCCGGCGCACTGCCCACGGTCAACCGGGAAGCCGTGCGTCTGGGTGTGCGACTGGCCGAGGCGCTCGGTTGCACGATCCACCGGCGCTCGGTCTGGGCGCGCAAGAACTACTTCTATCCCGACCTGCCCAAGGGGTACCAGATCACCCAGTACGATCATCCCCTGGCCACCGGGGGCCGCGTCCGGGTGGATCTCCCGCGGCAGGGGCCGCGCTGGATTCGTCTCGAACGGGTCCACCTGGAGGAGGACGCCGGCAGGAGCGTACACGAGAGGTTCGGCGAATCGAGTTGCGGGATCGATCTCAACCGCTGTGGTGTCCCCCTGGTGGAGATCGTCTCGGCGCCGGACCTGGAGACGCCGGCGCAGGCCGCGGCCTTCGCCACGCGCCTGCGGGCCGTGTTGATGGCCACCGGTGTCAGCGAAGCGGAGATGGAAAAAGGCTCGCTGCGCTGTGACGCCAACGTTTCCCTGTCCCGCCCCGGAGAGAGCGCTTCGGTTCGTACGGAGATCAAGAATCTCAACTCTTTCCGTCACCTGCGGCGGGCCCTCGAGGCCGAGATCACGCGTCAGGAAGAAATCCTGCGCGGGGGAGGCCGGGTCGAGCCGGAGACCCGCGGCTGGGATGATCGACGGCGCTGCACCGTGCCGCTGCGAGGCAAGGAAGCGGCCGCGGAGTACCGCTATCTCCGCGAGCCGGACCTGCCGGAACTGGTGCTCGATCCGTCCTTGCGGGCCGAAGCCGTCGCCGCGATGCCCGAGCCGATACACGAGCGTCGGGATCGCTTCGTCGAACGACTCGGCCTGGGGACGGAGGATGCCGGGCGATTGACGGATGATCCGCGCCTCGCCGACTACTTCGAGACGCTCGTCGGTCGGGGTGTCGCCCCGCGCCTGGCGGCCAACTGGCTGCTGACCGAGATCCTGGCCCACGCTTCTCCTGCGCGTCTCGCGCCGCCTCCGGTCGAGGTGGCGGATCTGCTTCGTATGTTGGAGGCCGGGCGCATCCAGGCCCACCAGGCCAAGCGGGCGCTGGCCCGGGCGTCGACGGGCGAGACAGATCTCCGCTCGCAGGTCGATCGCCTCGCGGCCGGGGGCGCCGTGGGTGAGCGGGAGGTGGAACGGCTGTGCCGGGAGGTTCTCGACGCTCATCCCCGGCTCGTGACCCGTTACCGGGAGGGCAAGACCTCCCTGCTGGCTTTCTTCATCGGGCAGGTGATGCGCTCGTCCAGCGGCGCGGATCCGCGGCTGGTGGGGCGGGTCATGGAGCGACTGCTGGCGGCGATGTAGGATGGGCGCCGCCGATGATTGTCTTCGATCGCGTGACCAAGCAGTACCGCGCCGGGGAGCCGGCCCTCCAGGATGTCAGCTTTCATGTCGCCCCCGGCGAATTCGTCGTCGTTACCGGCCCCTCGGGCGCCGGCAAGACCACCTTGCTCCAACTCGTCTACCGGGAGCTGACTCCGTCCATGGGACGGGTCGTGGTCGATGGGCGGGAGCTGGCCGGGATGAGCTGGCGCCAGGTGCCCGCCTTGCGGCGGCGGATCGGTATCGTTTTTCAGGATTTCCGGCTTCTGCCCCGGCGTACCGTGGCCGAGAATGTTTCCTTCGTGCTGCGGGCCCTGGCCTGGCCGGTCTCTCGTCGTCGCGAACGCACCCGGCGGGTCCTCGAGTGGGTCGGCCTGGCCCACCGGGCCCACGACTGGCCCCAGTCTCTTTCGGGTGGTGAGCAGCAGCGGGTGGCCATCGCCCGGGCCCTGGCCGCCGAACCGCGCTTGCTGCTGGCCGACGAGCCCACGGGTAACCTGGATCCCGCGCGCTCTCTCGAAATCCTCGGCCTGCTGCGCGAAATCCACGCCCGCGGTACGACCGTCGTGCTCGCCACCCATGACCTGAACCTGATCGAATCGGCCAAGGTGCGCGAGATTCACCTCCGCGCGGGCCGCATCGAGGAAGATCGGCAAGTGGCATGAACTTCCTCCGCATCAGCATGGAGATCCTGCGTTCGGCCGTGGTGGATCTGGGGCGGCGGCCGGTCTCTTCGGGCCTGTCCGTCGTGGCGCTGACCGTGGCGCTCTTCGTCCTGGCGGTGTTCCTGGTGCTGACCCATGGCGTGCGAGACGTCCTCTCCCGCTGGTCGGACCAGGCGGCCGTGGAAGTCTTCCTCTCCGCACCGCTGGACGATCCCCGGGTCGCCGAGCTGGTCGCCCGTTTCGAACAGGAGCCGGCGGTGCGGCGCGTGGAGGCGGTCGACTCCGGGCAGGCCCTCGAGGAGTTCGAGCAACTCTTTCCCGACCTGGGAGACGTGGCCACCCTGCTGGGTGAAAACCCCTTCTCGGGTTCCCTGCGTATCGTGCCTGCGACCCCCGACAGCCAGGCGGTCTCTCGTATCGCCAAGCTCGCCCAGGCCAGCGAGGTCGTCGAGGCCGTGCGCTACGATCGCCAGTGGCTGCGTTCCCTCGCGCGCCTGGGACGGGCCCTGGGCGGGTTCATGCTGGTCGGAGCCGTGATCTTGCTCTTCGCCAGCCTGGTCACCGTGGGCGCCGTGGTGCGCCTGGCCCTCGACGACAAGCGTGAAGAAGTGGAATTGATGCGGCTGGTGGGCGCTCCCGTTTCCTTCGTCGTCGGGCCGGTGCTTTTTTCCGGCGCGCTGCTCGGCCTGCTCGGAGCCCTGCTGGCCCTGGGCCTGGTCTCGGCGGGCCGCCACCTCGCTCTCGATGCGGCCGCCGCCACGAGTCTCGGCGCCCTGGCCGAGTTGGTCCTGGGGCGAGGGCTGCCGCCGGCCGAGCAGGTGGGTGTGGCGCTCGTCGGTGCGCTCGCCGGCACCCTCGCCGCGGGTCTCGCCGCGGGGCGGGCGGCGTTGCGCTGACCGGCCCCGGGCGGCCGGCGTGCGCTTGGCGGCCTACCAGTCGAAAGTGATGAAGAAATCGGTGCGCTTGGGGCCGAATTCTTTACCATCCCAGATCTTGGCGTAGGACCAGGTGAGGGGCAGGCCGAGGAAGTTGAGGGTCACGGCATACCCGGCGGAGACGTGGATATCCACCAGAAAGCCGTCCACCCGGCTGCGGAACTTACGCAGGCCGCCGATGCGGCGATCGAAGACGGCCCGGGTGCGCTCGGGCGTCGCGGTGGGGTCGAAGAAATCGAGGACCAGTTCGTCCTCGAACCAGGCGGATCCGGCGGAGACGAAGAGGGTCCCGCGTATCGGGCCGGAGATGCCGCCGAAACCCCAGCGCAGGGCGTCGATCAGGGGAAAGCGGAACTCCAGGTTGACCAGCGCCACGTTCTCGCCCACGAAGTCACGGAAGGCAAAGCCCCGCAACTGGTTGATGCCGCCCATGGAATAGAGGTTGCCCCGCTCGCCGTCCTGCAGGATGCCGTAGAGCCAGAGGGCCAGCACGGAGCGGCGGGTGACCTTCTTGTAGGCCCGGTAATCGAGGTGGAAATTGTTGATCGACTGCCCGTCCCGGTCCCCGGAGATGAACTCCAGGCGGCTGACTCCCAGGCGGAAACGGTGCCCCTGGTAGGGGCCGAAGCGCTGGTAGCGGGTCGTATCGCCCACCAGGTCCACGGTCAGGGTGGGGTAGTCGTCGGAAAACCGGACGAACGTGACCGTCGGCGAGAGAAGGCTCTGCTGGGGATAGGAGATGCGGCTCTGGGTGTAGGAGATGCTGCCGTCGACGCGCAGGTAGCGGCTGAAGGGGTAGCTGGCGAAGGCCGAGGCTGATGTGAAGCGCTGGCGGCGCTGCAATCGGTCGGCGACTCCGAGGGGGTCGTTGGTTACGTAGTAGTCGCGGAAATCGCGCAGCACGGCGCCCCAGTTCATGCGCCCGGCCATGTTCAGGTAACCCACCGTGGTGTCGGTGAAGCCGTCGTAGCTGTTGGCCGCGAGGAAGATCTGGCGATCTCCCAGCATGTCGCTCCAGCGCAGGGCGAAATTGGCCAGGATGACTCCGTTGTCGGTCAGCCCGACGCCCAGGGTGGGACGGTCCAGCTTCCATGTCCTCTGGTAGGGTTGCTTGCTCCCGGCGTCGAGAGTCAGCTCGAGGGGCGGTGCGAAAGGCACCAGGTCGGCGTCGGCATCCGCGTCGGCCGCGGCGGCGAGCTTGTCCCGCATGCGTTCCTCGATCTCTTCCTCGCCGAGTCCCTGCTTGAGCAGCTCGAGTTTTTCTCGCTCCACAGCGCGGCGGGAGGGGGCCAGGGGAGAGGTCTGCGGGGCCCGCTCGCCGGCAAGGCGGGCATGGGCCACGTCTTCGTCGGCCAGGTCCAGCTGGAAGAGCCGGAACGTGCCGGAATAGAAGGCGCTGTAGGTCAGGCGGGGCGCGCCCTCCTTTCCGGGAGGCATTTCCACCGGGGCGAAAGCGCCGCCGACCAGGTCGGTCAGCCGCTCGATCCGGGCCGTCGCCAGTTCCATCCGGTGAATGTTGAAGACGCCGTAGGCACCCCGGTCCGACGAGAAGTAGACGTACTTGCCATCGGCGGAAAAAATCGGTTGCAGGTCGGAGGCCGCTCCGACCGTGAGCTGGGTCTTCCTTTCGGGGGCGCCGACCTCGACCACGAAGATCTTCTCGAAGCCGCCGATCCGGCGGTTGTAGAGCACCTGCTTGCCGTCCGCCGACCAGGTGGGGTTGGAATCGACGTAGGGATCGCGGGTGAGGTTTTCGATGGCCCCGGTTTCCAGGTTGTAGCGGAAGATGTCCCACTGGCCGTCCCGATTGCCGGAGAAGGCGATCCACTGCCCGTCCGGTGAGTAGGCCGGCGAGGCGGTGGCGGCGATCTCCTTGAACGGGATCTGCTCGAGGCGCCGTCCGGTGAGGGGGTCGAAGATCAGCAGGACACGGTGGTCTTCCTTGGCCGCGAAGACGGCCACCTCGTCGCCGAGGGGGGACCAGCTCACTTCCCGCTTGCCCTGGAAGATGTCTGCGGAGAGGTAGTCCCAGCGGGTCGTGAAGCCGCGCGTCAGGTTGCGGATCAGCTTGCCGTCCTTGGCCGAGAAGATCAGCAGGTCGGCTTCGAGGCCCGGCGTGCCGATGGCCGCCACCAGGTCGCCCGAGGGGCTCAGGGCCGGCGAAAAGGTGAAGCGCTCGGGGCGCCGAAGGCCGATCTCCTTGCCGTACTCGTCCGGAGATCGCTTGCGGGTCAGGATCGGCAGGTAGCGGCGGCGCAGGTAACGGGCGAAGCGCCGGTCGAAAGTCTGAACATCGATACCAAAGGCGTCACGCAAGGCCTTGTCCACGTTGTTGGCCAGCAGCGCCTTTTTCACCTCGAAGAGCAGGGAGCGCAGCCCCTCGTCACCCCATTCCTGTTCGATGAAGTCGAAGACGGCGTGGCCGTAGCGGTAGGTCAGGAAGCCGTAGCGGCTCATTTCGTCGATCGAAGGCAGGAGATTGTTGACTACGGCGTCGCGGATCACCATCTGGTCCATGGTGTCTTCGTCGTCGGCCAGGTAGCTCGCCATGCCCTCCATGAACCACAGGGGCGGGAACCCTCGCACCGTGCGCTGGAGCGAGCCGCCGAAGAGGATGTCGAACTGAAAGATGTGCACGATTTCGTGGCGCATCACCTTGTAGCGTTGATCGGGCGGCGTGTCGACCGGAAGCACGAGGCGGAACATGAAGGGTTCGGCGAAGGCGCCCACGCCGGGGGGCAGCTCGGTGGGTTGGATGTTGGTGCGCTGGAAGGCTGCGTGGGTCGCGTAGAGCACCATCGGGATCCGCTGGCGGATCTCGTGGTCCAGGCGCTGGCTGAGTTCGACGTAGCCGGACTCGGCTTCCGAGACGATCTCTTCGAGCAGGAGGTCGTCGTCGAAATAGTAGTGCACGTCATAGTGGGGCGAGCGGTAGATCTTCCACTCGTGACTCTCGTAGTTGACCTTGTTCTTGCCAAAGCTCTGGGCCCGGGCCGGGGCGCCGCCGGCGACGATACCGGCGAGGAGGAAGAGGACGAGAGTGATCGGCTTTCGCACAGCGCCTCCAGGGTTGGGGTCGGCCTACTCGACCCAGATGAAGCGGGGTTCGGCAATCGGGCTGGCCACCAGGGTCCCCAACAGATCGTCCTTGAACATGTCGAGCAACTGGAAGAGGACGTGCAGGTCTTCTCTTTCGTTGCCCTCGAGCACCCGTTCTTCCTGCCAGGTATCCATGTGCAGCAGGGCGCCGTTGTCACCCTTGAGGAAGAAGACCTGCAGGCGGAGCCCGTAGCCGGTGCGGTCCCGGAAGACGGTGCGGCGTACGGTCTGGCCCGTGAGGTCGGAGACGTAATCTTCGGTGACGAAGCCCGAGCGGTCCTCGATGCGGAAGTCGGCGATGGCAGCGACGACCAGGTCCGCGTCGAAGTCCTGGCCCAGCCGCTTCCAGAACACGTCGTTGACGGCCAGTTTCTCGGGCCGCTGTTCGGGAATCTGCGGCGGGGTAACGTCGAGCACCTCGAGCGCGGTACCGCGGGCGATCTCCCGGCGCAGCCAGCGGGTGACCTCCCGGCCGATGTTGAACAGAGGGTGTTCATCGGCCCGGGCCAGGGTGACCAGCACGCGTTCACCGGGGGTGGTTTCGATCTTCGGTGGGAGTATGACCTCCACCGGGACCCGGTCCCAGCCGGCCAGGCAAGGCCCCACGGCGCCTGCTGCCAGGGCCAGGGCCAGGACTGGGCGCGGGACGCGGTTCATGGCGCCTTCCCGCCGGGGCCGGTCTGCTGCTTCCCGCGACGGAGAAAGAGCGCGCGGTTGGCGGCGATGTTCTGCTCGGGGCCCAGTTCGAGGGCCCTGTCGTAGGCTTCCCGGGCGCCGTCACGATCGCCGAGGGCTTCCCGGGCGACGGCGATGTTGTTCCAGATGCGCCCGTCATCGGGTCGTATCCTGGCCACCTTTTCCCAGCGAAACAGGGCCTCCCTCCACAGCCCCTGCCGGGCCATCTCGGCGGCGAAGCGGAGCTCGGCGCGGGGATCGGTGCGCCGGCGGGGCTTCTTGCGGGCCAGGGCGGGCCCCAGGCCCAGGCCGAAGGCCAGGATCGCGGCCAGGGCGGCCACCGTCAGGCGCCGGAAAAAGGGCGATGCGGAGCGAGAGATCGACATGGGAACCTCCGGGGAGTATACCCCGCTCCCAGTGGGCGGCTCATCATCTTGACGGGTCACTTACATCGAGGGGTCGAATGATCGTATGCTCTGCTCCCACCGCGGGATCGGCCGCGGGGTGGGAGCCTCGACACCCGTCGCCGCGGCCGGCCCTGGGGAGGCGGAACCGCCGGGAGAGAGACCTATGGAGATCCGACGTAGCCTGCCCGCCCTCTTCCTCGCTTCGGTCAAGAGCTATCCGCGGGAGCGGATGTTCCTCACGCGGCAGAAGGGAGGCGATTGGGAGCCGCTGTCTTCCCGCCAGGCCCTCGAGGCGGTTCACGAGATCGCCGGCGGCCTGATCGCCGACGGCCTCGAGCCCGGCGATCGCGTGGCCCTGATCTCGGAGAACCGTTGGGAATGGGTTCTTTCCGACGTGGCGACCCATTTCTGTCGCGGGGTGGACGTACCGGTCTATCCGACTCTGCCTGCGGACCAGGCGCGCTACATCATCGCCGATGCCGGGGCCCGCTTCGTTATCGTCTCCAGCGCCCAGCAGGCCAAAAAGGTCCACGACGAGAGGGACCGGCTCGGGCAGGTCGAAAAGGTCTACTCCATGGAGGAGGGCGTCGCGGGGACCGAGTCCCTGGCCCATCTGCGGGAACGGGGCCGCAAATACCTCCAGGAGCATCCGGGGGTTCTCGAGGAGCGGCTGGCCTCCCTCGCGCCCGACGATCTGGCCACGCTGATCTACACCTCCGGGACGACGGGCACACCGAAGGGCGTGATGCTGACCCACAAGAACTTCTGCAGCAATGTGGCCGCGGCGGCGGCGGCCTTTTCATTCGAGGACGGTGATCTGGCCCTTTCCTTTCTTCCCCTGTCCCATGTCCTCGAGCGCATGGTGACCTACGTCTACCTGGAGAAGGGGGCGACCCTCGCCCACGTACGGCGCCTCGAACGGGTGGCCGATGCCCTCAGGGAGGTTCGGCCCCACGTCTTCGCGACCGTGCCGCGCCTGCTCGAACGGGCCTACGACGGCGTGATGGAGCAGGTGGGCAAGGCCCGGGGCGCCCGGCGGATCCTGGCCGGCAAGGCCCTGCGCTGGGCCGATGCCTGCGCCGAGGCTCACATGGCGGGGCGGCGTCCCGGTCCGCTCAAGGGGCTGCGCTGGAAGATGGCCGATCGCGTCGTGCTGAGCAAGATCCGGGAGAAGCTCGGCGGGCGCCTGCGCTTCGTGATCTCCGGCGGCGCCGCGATGCCGGTCCACGTCGGCCATTTCTTCTGGGGCGTGGGTATCGAGGTCTACGAAGGTTACGGCTTGACCGAGACGTCTCCGGTACTCACCGCCAACACTCCCGGTCATGTGCGCCTGGGTACCGTGGGCCGGGCCTTCGAGGGCGTGGAGCTGCGCCTGGCCGACGACGGGGAGGTGGTGGCCCGCGGGCCGAACATCATGCAGGGCTACTGGAACCGGCGCGAGGAGACCGAAGAGGTTCTGCGCGGTGAGTGGCTCTACACCGGCGACCTGGGGCGCGTGGACGACGAGGGCTACCTGACGCTGACCGGGCGGAAGAAGGAGATCATCGTCCTCTCTACCGGCAAGAACGTCGGCCCCCGGGCGGTGGAAGCCGTGCTGGAAAAAAGCCCTTTCGTCACCCAGGTGATCGCCGTGGGAGACGATCGCCCCTCCATCGGCGTACTGCTGCGAGCCAACCTGGAGCGGCTCGAGGCATGGGCCGGCGAACAGGGACTGGCCTGGGATAGTCCCGAGTCCCTGCTCCAGCGACCGGAGGTCCGTGACCTCTTTCGGAGGGAAATCAACAGCCGGCAGGCCCACCTGGCCGCCTACGAGAAGGCCCACCAGTTCGCCTTCCTGCCCGAGGAGCTCACCGAGGAGAACGGTCTGCTCACGCCGACCCAGAAAGTCCGTCGCCGCCAGGTCTGCGCCCGCTACGCCGACCTGATCGAGGGCATGTACCACAAGTGACCCGCCGGGCCGCGTGCTTTCTTCTGGCGGTCGCGCTGTGTGGGGGTGCGGCCGTGTTCGGCGGCGAAGAGCCCGTGGACCAGGAGCGTGCGCGCCGCCTGATGCAGCGGGTGGCCTCCGGCGGCGCTCGTCTCAGCGACGAGGAGTTCCAGCTCGTGATGGCCGCCTCTCACACCGACGAGGTCGAAGTGGAGCTGGTGATGGTCACCGCGGTGGTGGTCGATCGCCGATCGCGGCCTCTGACGGGCCTGGAGCGGGAGGACTTCCAGCTCTTCGACGATGGGCAGCCCCGGCCCCTGGCCTGGTTCGGCGAAGAACTCGCCGCTCCGTTCCGCCTGGTGCTGCTGCTCGATGTCTCCGGTTCGATGGCGGACCGGTCCCGCACTGCCGCCATCCGGGCCGCCCTGCTGCCCCTGATGCGGCAGGTACGGCGGCGGGACCGGGTGCGGCTGGTCAGCTTCGCCGACCGGGGGGTCCAGGTTCACGGTTCGTGGAGTGCCCGTCCCCTGAGCCTGCTTTCCGAGGCGCTGTCCATCCAGCGGCGAGGTCGGACGGCCCTGGCCGACGCGCTGGCGGCCGCCGCGGCGCTGCTGGCTCCTTCCCCCCTCGAGCGCCAGGCCATCGTCCTCGTCAGCGACGGGCTGGACAACGCCAGTCGCCTGGCCCCGGCCCAGGCGGCGGCGGCGGCCCTGGAGGTGGCGGCCCCGGTCTACGTCCTGGCCCTCGGCGGCCCGGCCCGCGAAATCCAGGCCCGCCGGAATCCGCAAAACCCTCTCGCAGGATTGCGGGAAGTGGCCCGACTGACGGGGGGGCGTTTTTTCCTGATCGGCGGCGAAGAGGAGCTTTCCCGCGCCCGTGCCGCGGCGCGGCAAATCCGGGACGACCTGCGGCACCAGTACCGCCTCGCCTTCCGGCCGGCTCCCGGTCGCCGGCAGGGCGCCCACCGGATCGAGGTCCGTGTCCATCGGCGTGGGGCGCGGGTCCTGGCCCGTCGGGGCTACCGTTGAGGGGCGGGCAAGTGCAGATTTTCCAGCACTTGCCGACGGGAAGCGGGATGGGGGGTATAATCCCGCGCCGGGTCCCGGAAGAGCGTGTGCCGGCAGGTCCGGTTGGCCTGCCGGCATCTTGCCGGGCGCCGATACGACCAACCCTTTTGCGAACCTCGGCAGTCCAGCGGTTCCCTGCCCGTGGAACCCGCTCCGAGTGGAGGAATGAGATGATGAAGTACAGGGCGAGTTTCGTGCTTGCCGTCGGATTGGCGCTCCTATTGGCCGCCGGCTGCGTCTCCAACAAGAAGTTCGAGACCGCCGTGTCCGACGTGACCTCCCGCCTCGATGACGTCCAGGGGGGTGTCGAGGAGAACAGTGCCAAGATCGACCAACTGAGTCGAAAAGACCAGGAGATCGAGCAGAAGGTCTCCGCTGTCGATGGCAAGGTGGGCCAGGCCCAGCAGGCCAGCCAGGCCGCCATGGAGAAGGCCGAGCAGGCCGCCAAGGCCGCCAGGGGCAAGGTGATCTGGCAGGTGACGCTGACCAACCGGGACGTACTCTTCGGCGTGGACGACGCTGAAGTCACCCCGGCCGGCGCCGCGGCGCTCGACAACCTGGTCTCCCGGCTCAAGGGCTACGACCGGATGGTCTTCATCGAGATCCAGGGACACACGGACAGCTCCGGCGGCGAGTCCTACAACCACGCTCTCGGGCTCAAGCGGGCCGAGGTGGTGCGCGACTACCTGCACGAGCAGGGGATCCCGCTCAACCTGATGAGCGTGATTTCCTACGGCGAGTCCCGTCCGGTGGCGGACAACTCCACCCGCGAGGGCCGTGCGGCCAACCGCCGGGTCGAGATTCTCGTCCTCGAATAAGGGTGCGCGAAGTGCCGAACGACCGCCCTGGACCCATGGGGTTCGGGCGGTCGTGTTATATCTAGCCCTGATGGATATCTCTTTCCGAGAACGGCTGGCCCGGGGCGAGTGCCTGCTCTTCGACGGCGGCATGGGTACGGAGCTCTACGCCCAGGGGGTGTTCCTCAACAAGTGCTACGAGGAACTGAACCTGGTGCGCCCAGGTGTCGTCGAGGCGGTGCACCGGCGCTTTCTCCAGGCCGGGGCCCAGGCCGTGGAGACCAACTCCTTCGCGGCTTCCCGGCCCCGGCTCGAACCTCATGGCCTGGGCGACCGGGTGCACGAGATCAACGCCGCCGCCGCGCGCCTGGCCCGGGAGGCCGTGGGGCACCGGGCTCACGTGGCCGGGGCTGTCGGTCCCCTGGGGATTCGTCTCGAGCCCTGGGGGCCGACCACCGTCGATGAGGCGGTGGAGCTTTTCAAGGAGCAGATTTCCGGGCTGATGGACGGCGGCATCGACCTGGTGGTCTTCGAGACCTTCACCGACCTGGTGGAGATCCAGGCCGCGGTGCGGGCCGCGCGGGAGGTGGGCGACCTGCCCGTGGTCGCCATGATGACGGTGGACGAGGAGGGGCGGACCCCCGAGGGTGTGCCCCCCGAGTGGATGGTCCAGAAACTCGAGGCGACCCAGGCCGAGGTGATCGGTATCAACTGTTCCGTCGGTCCGGCTTCCATGCTGCCCGTGCTCGAGACCCTCGCGGCAAGCAGCAGTACTCCCCTGGCGGCGATGCCCAACGCCGGGATTCCCCGCCCGGTGGAGGGACGGATGATCTACCTCACCTCGCCCACCTACATGGGGCGCTACGCCCGGCGTTTCCGCCGCCTGGGCGCGAAGGTGATCGGTGGCTGCTGCGGGGTGACCCCCGAGCACGTCCAGGCCATGAGCGAGGCCCTCGGTCAGGATCCCGCCGGAGAGGTGGTCCCCAAGGTGGTGGTTCGGGCCCCCAAGGTCGTTCCCCGCGAACCCGTCCCCCGGCGGGAAAAATCGCGCCTGGCCCGTCGGATCGCCGATGGGCGTTTCGTGACTCTGGTGGAGATGCCGCCACCCCACGGCTGGGAGGCGCGGCCCGTGTTGACGCTGCTCGGTCCCTGGCTGGACGCGGGAGTCGATGGTGTGGTGGTGCCGGATGACCCGCGGGTCTCGGTTCGACTCAGTCCGATGGCCATGGCCCGTCTCGTCCACGAGGAAATCCAGGCCCGCGGCGCGAAGGCCGAACCGGTCTTGCAGTACACCTGCCGCGATCGCAATCTGCTCGGCATGCAGTCCGACCTGCTCGGCACCCATGCCCTGGGTTTGCGTAACCTTTTTCTCGTCACGGGCAACGCGCCCCGCCCCGGGGCCATGAGCTGGTCTTCGACGGTTTTCGACGTGGATGCCATCGGGCTGACGAACATGGTCTTCCGGCTCAACCACGGCCTCGATGTGGGAGACACGCCCATCGGATCTCCCACCGCGTTCTTTCCGGCGGTGCTGGCCACCCTCGGGCTGGTCGCACGAAAAGAAGAAGTCAGGCGCTTCGAGTGGAAGGTCGACGCCGGGGCGGAATTCGCTCTGACTTCGCCGGTCTTCGACCCGGAAGAGCTGATCTCGTTTCTCGAGGCCGTCGCCCCCGTGCGGATTCCCATGATCGCCGGCCTGTGGGTCCTGACCAGCCTGCGGGATGCGGAGTACCTGGCCGCCGAGGTGCCGGGGGTCACGGTTCCCGAACCGGTGCTCGAGAGAATGGCCGCGGCCGCCCGAAAAGGAACGGAGGCCCAGGAGGGGTTGGCCATCGCCCGGGAGATTCTCGGGCAGGTCCGGGATCACGTGGAAGGTGTGTTCGTCTGTGGCCAGGGGGCCCTCCAGCCGGGGAGCCTGGATGTCGTCGCCCCGGTACTGGATTCGGTCGTCACCGTGCGCCGGGACTTCCCGGGGCGCCCTGGCATCAAGGGGGGAGCCGAGGGGAAGCGTTACCGAGACTGACGTCCTCCCTGCAAGGCGACGGCTGTCCCCCGTCGAGGTCGGTCGGGGCGCCGGACTTCCGCCCGGCGCCGGGGGGCGTTGCCGTAATGCATTGGTCCAGCGCAAGTTGATGCACTTTTTCGCGAGGTCGCCGGTCCTGGCACAGGCGTTGCTCTACGCCCACTCGGGGACAGGGGCCGGACGCGACCCGACCCGTCCCGTACAGGAGACGTAGCGATGAAGATGAAAAGGAAGTGGATCGTGGCCGGCATGAGCCTGGCCCTCTTGGCGTTTTCGGCACCGGCGCTGGCCGGTGGGCCCCGCCACTACGGCCGCGGCGGCCGCGCCCAGGACTTCCGCATGGGGGCCAGGCTGCACGTGGGAGTCTTCACCCCGGACGGAGAGTCGGAGTTTTTCGACGACAACGCCCTGGTGTTCACGGGAAGCGCGGATGGATTCGAGGACACGTCCTTGGCGGCCGACCTCGAATGGGCGCTGGGCCCGACGAGCACAGTGGTGTTTTCGGTGGGGACCTTCGAGGGCAGCCAGAGCCAGGCCTACCTGGACTACGTCGACGAGTTCGGCGGCGACATTCGCCACCGGTCGAACCTGCGGATCTCTCCCATGACCGTCGGCCTGCACTATTACCTGGGCGGGCGGGATCGGGCCCTCAGGCCCTACCTGGGCGCCGGTGCCGGCCTCTATTTCTGGCGCTACCGGGAGGTGGGCGATTTCATCGTCTTCGGGCCGACTCCCGCCGACGACGAGCTGGTCTTCGACGCCTTCGAGTCCGATGGCACCACGGTGGGCTACTACCTGGCGGCCGGGGTCGACTTTCGCATCTCGGAGATGACCTCCCTGTTCGTGGAGAGTCGCTGGCACGACGCCTCCGACGAACTGGCCGACGACTTCGACGGTCTGGGCACCCTCGACCTGTCGGGCCGCGACCTGAGCTTCGGCCTGGCCTGGAGGTTCTGAGGGTCGAACCGGAGCTTGCGCCTTCGTGTCCACGGTGCGGGAAGGGCCCGGTGCCGGCCCGCCCCGCATGCCCCCCGGACCCCCTACCCTGGTGTGCGAAAAGGAGGGTTCGAAGATGTTGCGGGGACTCGACGGCGGATCGATGGCGGCTTCACCCACCCTGGCCGAAGTGCTGGGTGACTACCTGGACCACCGGCGGCGGGACGCCGCGCGAGACGATCTGGTCGGCTGCGAGATGACCCTCGAGGTCCTGGCGTCGTTCTTCAGCGAGGAGAACGCCGACCTGATCCCCGGGGCCGGCCGCTGGCTTGGCGCCCAGGGCCGGTGGATGGGGGGAGCGCCCCCGTCGGCGCTGCTGGCCCCGGGCCTGGGCGTCTGCCTGGAGTTGCTGCCCTACTCCTGCTGCCTTTCCTCCATGCTGATCGAGTTCATTCCGGCGGAGGTGCGCCGCCTCGTCCGGTGGTTGGCGGAGAAGAAGGTGCCCGGAGGCCGGGGGGCGCCTTCCCTCGAGCCGGTGCTCGTCGAGCAGGCCCCCGTCTACCGGCGCTTTGCCGCCCTTCAGGGGGCCCTCGAAAGCGCGGCGGCTCCCTGGTTGACCAGCCTGGGGGAAGGGGTGGAAGGTCGCTTCCAGGTCGTCCGGGTCGCCGCCCCCCGGGTGACGGTGCAGGTCCCCGGCGAGGGGGAGCGCTACACCTTCGGTTTGCCCCGGGGAGCCACCCGGCTGTTTCACGAAGGGGACCGGGTGGCGATGGTCTTCGCCCGTCGGGCCCTGGGTTGGACGGCCCTGGCCTCTTCTCTGCCGGTGGGGACCGCCTGGATGGACCAGCGGCTCGCCAGGCTGCGCCAGGCTGCCGGGACCCGGCCGGTGCTCGAGATCGCGCCCCGGCGCGAGTAGGCCCGGCTCGGGGGCTTCGGCTACAATCGGCGCCCATGGCCATCGTCGATCAGCTACGCCGTCCCTTGCGGGATCTGCGGGTCTCCGTGACGGACCGCTGCAACTTCCGCTGCCGTTATTGCATGCCGCGGGAAGTCTTTGGGCGTGCATACCGCTTTCTCGATCGCAGCGAGGTGTTGACCTACGAGGAGATCCAGCGTCTGGTCCAGGTCTTCGTCGGTCTCGGTGTGCGCAAGGTGCGGCTGACCGGCGGTGAACCCCTGTTACGGCGCGATCTGCCGGTCCTGGTTCGGCTCCTGGCAGGGATGGAGGGCCTGGACGATCTGACCCTGACCACCAACGGTGTGTTGCTCGGTGAACGAGCCGCCGCGCTCAAGGCGGCCGGGCTGGACCGGGTGACCGTCAGCCTGGACTCCATCGAGGCGACTTCCTTCCGCCTGATCAGTGACAGCTCGGTTCCCGTCGAGCGCGTGCTCGAGGGTATCGACGTGGCGCGGGCGGAGGGGTTGGCGCCGGTGAAGGTCAACGTGGTCGTGCGCAGGGGCGTCAACGACGACCAGGTCCTGCCCATGGTGCGGCACTTCCGGGGAAAGGGGGTCATCGTCCGTTTCATCGAGTACATGGACGCCGGGCGTTCCCATGGCTGGGCCCTCGGTCGGGTCGTGCCTTCGGAGGAAATCGTCGAACGCATCGATCGGGTCTTCCCCCTCGAAGCGGTCGAGGAGCCCGAACTGGGGCGCGTGGCCCGACGCTGGCGGTTGAAGGACGGCAGCGGCGAGATCGGCGTGATCTCCTCGGTCAGCCAGCCCTTCTGCCGGGGGTGCACCCGCGCCCGGCTCTCTCCCGAAGGTCGGCTCTTCCTCTGCCTGTTCGCCGCGACGGGGCTGGATCTGCGCTCCCCCCTGCGGCAGGGGGCCGGCCGGGAGGCACTCGAGGCCCTGGTGCGGAGCTGTTGGGGCGGGCGGGCCGACCGCTACTCGGAGCTGCGCAGCGAAGGCGGCGGTGACGAGCCCCGGGTCGAGATGTCTCATATCGGAGGCTGACGGTGCGCCTGGTGGTCGTTGGCTCGGCTGATGCCTACAACGCCGCCGGTCGCGGACACGCCTGCTACTGGCTCGAGACCGCCGCCGGCACCGTGATGGTGGATTTCGGCGCCACGGCGCTGATGGGCCTGGGCCGCGCGGGCCTCGATCCCTCCCGGCTCGAAGCGGTGGTGCTGACCCACTTCCACGGCGACCACATCGGCGGTTTGCCCTTCCTCCTGATCGATCTGGCCTTCAACCATTCCCGTTCCCGCCCGCTGGTGATCGCGGGACCCGCCGATTGCCGCGTCCGGGTGGAAGCCGTTTGCCGGGCCGCCTATGGCGACGTGATCGACACCCGGCTGCCTTTTCCGCTGCATTTCATCGACTTGCCCTCCCGGGGCCGCGCCGCCGTGGGATCGCTGGTGGTGGAGACCTGGCGCGCCGAGCACGGCGGCGAGCCGGGCCGGGCGCTGCTGTTGCGCATCACATCGCCGGGGGAGGGCGCGGTGGCCTTCACCGGCGATACGGCCATGGTCGAGGCGATCTTCGAGGCGGCCCGGGGCGCCGTCTGCCTGGTGGCGGAGTGCACGGCATTGACGGCCGGCACGCCGGGACACTGCTCGTGGGAGGAGTGGCGGGGGCGCCTGGCCCGGGTGGATGCCACCGAGCTGCTCTTCACGCACCTCTCGGCCGAGGTTCGCGGGGCGCGGCAGCGACTGCTCGCCGAGGCGATCCGGGCTTCCGGCTCGAGAGCGCGGATCCGCTTCGCCGAGGACGGCCTGGTGCTGGCCTGGGACGAGGATGCCGGGGGCGGCTGATCAGCGGTCGAAGTGGCCCCACAGGCCTTCACCGGTGTGCCCCTCGGCGCTGATGATCCAGCAGAGAAAAGAGCGAGGGTCGGAGTCGGTGAAACTTGTATCAGTGGGGTCCGGATCTTCTCCGGTGGCCTCGACGAAGGCGATGGCGCTGGAGGGATCGTCGCTGCGGTAGACGTGGTAGCTGGTGGCGCCGCCCACGGGCCACCACTCGACTCGCACCGAGCCCCCCGCCGTGCCGCTCACGTGGCGCAACAGCACTTCGGCGATGGGATCCTCGAAGGGCCGTGAGATCACCTCCAGAGTCCAGGCGTCGAGAGTGCCCTCGTCGCCGGTGGCGTTGTCTTCGACTTCCAGGGTCCAGGTGCCCCCGCTGGCCTTGCCCGCAAGTCGGCCCAGGTCGTCCACGCTGGGGGTCTCGGTGTCGTACCAGGTGTGGATGTCGGCGGTGGCGCCCCCGGAGGCGTCGTGCAAGCGGACGCGTGTGCCGTCCGGGGCGACCAGGGTGACGGTCAGATCGCCGATGTAGGTGTGGGTCAGGTCCACCCGGACGTTGACCTCTTCGATTTCCCGGTCGCCGGTCACGTCCAGGGAACTGGAGGTCAGGGAGTGATCCTGGATCGGAAGGGGCAGGCCGCCCGCCGGATACTGTTCGGTGGTGGGGGCTCCCACGGGGACGAAGAAGGCGTCGGTGGTGCCCTGGTCCCCTTCGGCCGTGCTCCATTGCACCGCGAAGGCCAGCTTGTGCCCCGGCGGGGTGTCGGCCGCCGCGGCAATGGCGGGGTGGGGCGGCAGGCTCTCGGCTTCCGCTCCTGCGCCCAGGTCGGGCCAGAAGCCGCCTTCGCTGCTCGAGCCCCATGCGCTGAGGGGCAGCAGGGTCCCCGAGACGTTCGTGGCGGCGCGGCCGGCATTGCGCAGGGTCACCGCCAGGCGCCCGGCTTCCCCGGCCTCCAGGTGGCCGTCGCCGTCGCTGTCCTCCGCCAGGCGGTGGCCCGCGTGTTCGAGGCGGGTGTCGAGGGGCGTCAGGGCCAGGTCCACCCGCACGGCGTCGGCCCGCGGGTCGGTGACGGAAAAGCTCTGCCGGGCGGAAGCGTAGCCCGGAGCCTCGACCAGCAAGGTGAAGTCCCCGGCGGGGAGGGGACGGTGGTAGTCCCCCACCTCCGGGTCGGTGTAGAAGTGCGAGTCCCGCCCCTCGATTTGCAGTCGCGCGGCGAGGGGCGCACCGGTTTCAGCGTCCGTGACACGGCCCCGGACGCCGGTCAGGGCACGCAGCAGGTACGAGAGCATCGAGTCGCGGTTGTCGTTCCACAGGCCGTCGAGTCGGCTGGCGGGGGGCCACTTCTGGTCGTCGAGTTCGATGGTGACCTGCATGTCGCCGCGATAGACGTAGTTCCAGTCCTGCATACCGCCGGACACGGCATACCAGTCGGCGCCGTTGGTGATGCCCCGGTCGAAGCGGCTCGAGCCGTACATCGGCGGGTTGTCTTCCGAGTAGTCCACCGAGAGGTCCACCATCGTGTCATCGTCGGCGGTGGCGGTGTAGGTGTTCGAGTGGGTCTCGTTGTTGTCGTAGGGGTAGTTGACGACCAGCGCTCCCGTGTGGAAGTTGGCGGAGAGCACCGTGGTGTGGTCGTCCTGCCAGGCCATCAGGGCCTGCGTTTCGGGCTCCCGGCCGTCGGGGACGTCCTGCGGGTCGTCGATGCGATCGGGAAAGTTGCGATTGAGATCGACCCCCCGGGAGTTGAAGCGCTGACCGGCCGTATGGCCGTCGGGATTCATCATCGGCATGATCCAGGTTTCCACTTCGTCGACGATACGCGTGGCCTGGGGGTCGGTTCCGTAGCCGTCGGTGAGCCGATCGATCAGCCGCAGGAGCAATTCCGTGCCGACGGGTTCGTCCCCGTGCATGGTGGAGATGTACTTGAAGCCGGGTTCGTCCTCTTCGGTGTCGGGGTTGTCGGTGATCAACAGCCACCACAGCTCACGACCTTCGACCGTCTGTCCGGCCGAGATGAGACGGGTGATCTCCGGATGGTCGGCGGCCACCTGCTGCAGGGCCGCCGTGAGCTGATCGTAGTCGTGATAGCCGGCCGCGTCGGTGCCGGTGGGGCGATCGGGCTCCCGGATTTCCCTCCACCCGATCCCCATCGCCGCGAGCTTGCGTTCTTCGGCCGGGGAGAGATAGGCCAGCAGGCTTCCGTCGGGAAGGCGTTCGAGGATCAGGCCCAGCCGGATCAGGGTGGCGTAGTGGTTTTCTGCGGCGGGGTCGAGCCGGGCCAGGCGGTAGACCGCCCGGGAGTCGGGCCCGGTCGGCCGGGGAGTAGCGGGGCCCAGTCCGCGGGGAGCGGACGGGGTCGACAGGAGGACGAGCAGGGCGACGCAAGCTGTCGGAAGACGCATGGGCTTCTCCGGGTTCCAGGCGGAGGGTCGGCCCCGCGGCGGAGAGCGACCTCCGGCGCGGGGCCGTCCTGGAAGTGTACGACCAGAGATTCCCGCCCGCCGCGCCGGTCACTCCGCCGGGTCGATCGGGGTCAGTCCGGGTTCGAGCTGGATCGTCTTGTCGGGGGCGATGAAGCGCATGTCGCAGCTCTCGAGGCTGGCCAGTTGGCCCTCCCGGGTCACGCACTCCTGGCCTTCGAGGTCTTCGCATGCGCCGGAGGTCTTGACGGGGGTGAAGACCTCTCCGCAGCGACAGGTACATGTCCATTCGAGAGCGAAGGGCTGGGAGCCGCCCGGCGCAGGCGGGACGGGAACCTCGTCCACAGGGCGGGGCGGGGCGGCCGAGGGGAGCGGGGGCAGGGGCGAGAGCGATGCGACGGCGAGGAACAGAACGACAGACGGCATGTTGGGGCTCCTTTCTCCTCGTGGCACTGTGCTGGAGGACGGGCCCATCTGAGCATGGAAGGCGGGGCGCCGAAGGCAGCGGCGGGCGGAAGCCTCCCACCGGCGGGATCCCCCCGCAGCGGTGCGGCGGTCTGTGGCGGTATCGGCTCCGGCGGGGCAAGCTCGCGCCATGCTTGGCACCCCGCAGCGACGGCTGGTCCGGTTCTGGATCATGGCGGCCGCCCTCGTGACGGTTCCGGCGGTTTTCGCCTGGCAGTCCCGCCTGGTCACCGCCGCGGGGGATCCCATCGTGGGTGCGAGAGTCGCCGACGTCCGGGGCGGGGCGGCGGCGGTCACCGGTCCCGACGGCGCCTTCCAGCTCGCTGCCGAGGGTGTGCCGGAGGTGCTTCTGGTGGAGTTCGCCGACGGTGCGGTGGTGCTGGTGCGCGTCGAGGCCGGCCCGGTTCCTCCCTCCGTGGTGACCGTCGATGCCTCCCGCAGCGAGAAGGTCGACGCCGTGGCCAGCGCGGCGGGCCACCTGCTCGCGGCCCCCGCCAGTCCTGTCGTCACCGCCTCGCCGGCCGAGGTCGCCGAGCGGGGCGACCAGTCCGTCCAGGAGGCCATCGCCCATCTTCCCGGCACAGGGCCCGCCAGCGCCGATCCCGACCGAGTGCCCGCCCTGCGCGGCGGGAGCGACAACCGGACCTTGCTGATGATCGACGGTGGGCGAGTGGTCACCGAACGTCGAGCCGGTGCCTCCGGCGGCGGCCTGCATCCGGCCACCTGGGGAGGCGTGGAGGTGATTCGCGGGCCAGCCACTTTTCTCTACGGTTCGGGAGCCATGGGAGGCGTGATCCTGGTGCGCAGCCCCTGGGCTTCGGTGCAGGGGCCGGCCGTCGGTCGGGTGGGCACCGAGGTCCGTGTCGGGGGGGCGCCGACGGCGAGCCTGTCGATGCAGTGGCGGGAACAGGGCTGGTCGCTGGCGGCCGGCGCCCGCAGCGCCGGGGATCCGCATGACGCCCGGGGTCGAGACCTGGAGGGCAGCTATCGCCAGCAATCGGTCTTCGCTGGTCGGAGCTGGACCGCGGCGGGGAGCGTCTACCACCTGGGCCTGCGGGCCGATCGCCTGGCCGACGCGGTGCGCCTGGCCTATCCGCGGGATTTCGGCTCGGTCTTCGTGCCCCGGGACGAGAACTACCGCCTGACTTTCCAGGCGGACCGGCCGGGGCCCATCGATCGAGCGCTGGTGGCCTGGATCGCCCGGGGGAGCCGCGAGATCGTCCAGTGGCGGGGTCCAGGCGCGGGACTGCCCGCTTCCCGCGTCGGTTCGACCACCCGCGCCACCGACCTGGGGGCGCGCTGGCTGCTGCGGGCGGAGAGCGGCTGCGGCCATTGGGCGGCGGGTGCCGAGGTCGGCTTCCGGACGGGCATCGAAGTGGACAACACCGTGGCCTTCGAGGGGGGCCCGCCCGCGGGTGCCGCGCCGTCCTCTCGGGCCCTGGCCGAGGGACGAGCCCTGGCCGCCGCGGCCTTCGGTCTCTGGCGTCGGCCCCTGAGTCCCGGGCTGGAGTTTTCCCTCGGCGGCCGGCTCGAGCCGCTGCGGAGCAGCGCCGTCGTCGCCGGCCTCCGGAGACGAACGAGTCGCCTGGCGTGGGCCGCGGGAGCGTCCTTGACAGCCCGCACGGAGTTGGGAAGCCTGACCGTTCGGGTCGCTCGCACTTTCCGTGAGCCCTCGGTCACCGACCGCTTCGCCGAGACCCTCACCGGTCGGGGGCTGAAGCTGGCCAACCCGGGCCTGAAACCCGAGACGGCCCTGCAGGCGGATCTGGCCTGGGGCCTGGACCTGGGCCCGCTGCGCTTCGGCGTGTCGGCCTATCGCTACGCGTTCGATGGGATCATCGTCCGTTCTTTCCGCGACTCCGGGGCCGCCGTTCCGGTCTACAGCTTCGTCAACCAGGACGAGGCCACCGTGGAGGGGATCGAAGCGGAAGCCCGGGTGCGTCCGGCACCGGGGTGGGAGGTCGCTGTCAGCCTGCACCGCCTGCGTGGGGCGACCGGCGCCGGTGAGAGCCTGGCCGAACTCCCTCCTGATGGCGGTCGTTTGGTGCTTCGCCGCCTGCGGGGCGACGCCTGGTTCCGGATCGAAGGCTTTTTCGCCCTGGCCGACCCGCGCCCCGGTCCCGGGGAAGTGCGCACTCCTTCCTACGGGATCGTGGATCTGTCGGCGGGCGCGCGGCTCACCGGGCGCTGGACCTTTCGCGCCCACCTGAAGAACGCTCTCGACCGCTTCTATCCCCTGGGGGCGCGGAGCCGGGATCCGGCAGCCCCCGCCCGTACGCTGGCCCTGGCTTTCGAGTATCGCTTCCGATAGTTCGCCTGCCTGGGATAGGATCGGCGCCATGATCTTGCGCCCACTCGCCATCGCGGGGTGGATCCTCGCCTGCTGGCCGACGCTGCTGGCGATGCCCGCGCCCCCGCCGCCGGTCGTCCGCTACGAGATCCGAGCCGAGGTGGATCCCGCCGCCCGCCGGTTGAAGGGGCGGGAGGTGGTGCACTGGACCAACACCACCGCGACCGCCGCTTCCGAATTGCGTTTTCATCTCTACCTCAACGCCTTTCGCGACGCCCGGTCCACCTGGATGGTCGAACGCGGGGGGCCTTCCGAGGGGCGCCGACCCGCCTGGGGCGGCATCGAGGTGCTGGCCATCGAAGACATCCAGGGCGCGGCCTGGCCCGAGCCCTGGGAGTACATCGCGCCGGACGACGGCAACCCCGACGACCGCACCGTGATGCGCGTGCCCCTGCGCGAAGCCGTCGAGCCGGGGCAGAGCGTCAGCCTGGTGCTGGAATTCGAGGTGAACTTCCCCGGCATCTGGGCCCGCACGGGCCAGGAGGGCGCGTACATCGCCGGTGCCCAGTGGTTCCCCAGCCTGGGAGTGTTCGAAGGTCGACCCGCCACGTGGAACTGCCACCAGTTCCACGCCTTCACCGAGTTCTACGCCGATTTCTCCGAGTACCAGGTGACCCTGTCCCTGCCCCAGGTCTACCGGGGCCGGGTGGCCGCCACGGGCACCCGGGTCGGAGAAGGTGAGGACGAGCAGGGACGCTACGTGGTTCGCTACCACGGGCGGGGGGTCCACGATTTCGCCTGGTTCGCCGATCCGGACTTCGTCGTCCGCCGCCGACGCTTCGTGGCCGCCGAGCACCGGGATCCGACTGCCGAGGCGCGGTGGCGGAAGATCCTCGGCGAGGAGATCGGTCCCGAGGGGCTGGTCCTCGAGGACGTGGAGGTGGAGGTCTACCTCCAGCCTTCCCACCTGCACCTGGAGGATCGCTACTTCGAGGCCGTGTTCGGAGGGCTCGAGTGGTTCGGTCGGGCTTTCGGCGCCTATCCCTTTCCCGAGCTGCGGATCGTGGATCCGCCGCGGGAAGGTCGCCGCTCGCGGGGCATGGAGTATCCCCAGGTCTTCACCGGGGGCGCGCACCTGCTCTCACCCAGGGGGCGCCAGAGCCCGGAGGGCGTGGTGGTCCACGAGTTCGGGCACCAGTACTTTCAGGGCCTGCTGGCCAGCAACGAATTCGAGCACGCTTTCCTCGACGAGGGCTTCGACGTGTTTGCCGAGGCTTCGGCCCGCATGGCCAAGCTGGGGCCGGACCTGCTCGTTTCGGCCTTCGGGCCGCTGCCCTATCCGAGGCGGCCGGTGGTCCGCACCGAAGCGGCCGGCGGCCCCCTGGGAGCCGTGGCGGGAATCGGCTCGGGAAGGTGGCTCGGGGTGGGCCCGGGGCGGGTCTTCTCCTGGTTCCTGGTGCGGCCGGACTTGGGCTGGGAGAGGGCCGAGCAGAGTTTTCCCTGGCCCCAGCGCGCCCAGTGGCTGGACGTCTACGGCTACGACCGGGTCAACCGGCCCGGCTACACGTATCCCGATTTCCAGGCCTATCGGATGCACACCTACCGCCTGACCGCCTTGACCCTCGAGAGCTACCGCCGGGCAGCCGGGGACGCCGCCCTGATGCGGGCCCTGAGAAGGTACTTCCGTCGGGGAGCCTGGGGCCATCCCCGTCCGGGCGATTTCATCCAGGCCGTGGTGGAAGTGCATCGAGAACTCGGCGCGCGCTTCGACCGCATGCGCGGGCCGCTTTTCGGCCGCCTCGATCCGGGTGCTTATTTCCACCAGGTCTGGGATGTGCCGGGTTGGGTGGATTTCTCCGTCCAGTCCGTGCGCTGTCCGGGGATGGGGGATGGCCGGGAAGGGGACGAGGCGGCCGACTTTCCGCGGAGCTGCCGGGTGACCGTGCGCCGGCGCGGCCCTTGGCAACTTCCCGTCACCGTCGAGTTGAAATACGAGGGAGGACTGGTCGAGCGGGTGGTCTGGTCGGGGGAAGAGACCTGGTTCCAGGTCGAGGGTTTCGCTGATCGGCGCGTGGAGCGGGTGGTGGTCGACCCGGAACGCAACTGGGTTTTCGACGTGGACCTGACCAACAACGGATGGCGCCGGCGGCCGCGGACGGAATCGCGCTGGAGATTGATGCTGGCCGTCTTTCAGCAGGCGTTGCAGCAGCTCGTCGGCGTCGGGAGCCTGGGCGGATGAGGCTGGTGCGCGACCTGTTGGCGAGTCTGGCGCGGCTGAGCAGCCGCCCCTCGGCGGTGCTGAGTCTCGCCTCCCTGTTGGTGCTCCTGGCCCTGGTGGCCACCGTGGGGGTCGACGCGGCCATCGCGCCCCAGCTCGGCGCGGCGCCCCGGGCCGTGTGGACGCCGGCCGGGGTGGATCGGCCTTTCCTCGAGGATCTGCCCTGGTATCACCCCTCGTGGCGACGGCAGACCGGGGCCGCCTGGGGCGCGCTGGGCCTGCTGGCGATCCTGGTCTTCACCTTCGGCGACGCGGTTCTCCTGCGTGCGGCGGTGGGGCCGTGGAAGGGCCTGCGGGAGGCCTGGGGCGAGGCGGCGCGACGGGGGTGGGCGCTGCTCGTGGTGACGGTGACTTCACTGGCATGGGTCGCCCTGGTGGCCCTGGCGGCCCATCGCCTGATCGGTGAGAAGATCGCCGACTACGTGGCCCACGTGCCGGGAGAGATACACGCCATGGCAGCGGCGCTGCTGCCCGACTTGCTCTGGCTGTCGCTGGCCGCTCCCGTGATCGTCGCCGCCGACCAGGCGCGGGCCCTGCTCGTGATCGAAAACCGCCGCAGCGGCCTGCTGGCCCTGTGGAGGGGGTTGCGCGGGGTGCTCTCCTCGCCGCGCCCGATGGCCGCGTCGCTGCTGACCCTGGCACTCGAGAGCGTGGCGCTCGGGGCGTTGGTGCTGCTCCGCGACGTGTGGGACCCACGCCTGGCAGCCGGCCCGGCCATCGCGTCGGCGGCGATTCTCGCCGCGGCGCTGATTCGCATCCTGGCGCGCGGGTGTTACCTGGGCGCCCTGGGTAGGGCCTCGACCCGTGCCCCGGCCGCCGACCGTCGTTCCTGACTTCGGCGTTCCCGGGGGCGGTGGGGGCGCATCACATCCGATCCGCCGATCAGGCGGAGAAATAGCGGGCCTCGGGGTGATGGAAGACCAGGGCGGAGACCGAGGCTTCCGGGTCCATCATCATGCCGTCGGTCAATTCCACGCCGATGTCGGCGGGAGCGAGCAGGTCGAAGAGGCCGACCTGGTGCTCGAGGCCCGGGCAGGCGGGGTAGCCGAAGCTGACGCGCAGGCCGCGGTAGTGGGCCCGGTGGATCTCCCGCATCGAGAGCTGCTCCTCGTCGCCCAGCCCCCACTCCCGCCGGATACGGGCGTGGAGCCATTCCGCGGCGGCTTCCGCGAGTTCCAGCCCCAGGGCCAGCAGGGTGTGGGAACGGAGGAACTCGCCGGCTTCCTTGAAGGCCTCCGCCTGCCGGCGCAGGTGGCGACCGGCGGTGACGACGAACAGGGCCACGCTGTCGTTCGCCGCCGCTTCGGGCTCCACCCAGTCGGTGATGCACAGCCGATCCCGCTCCCGTTGGCGGGGGAAGGACCAGCGCATCACTTCCGCTCCCCCGGGTTCGTCGGCCAGCACCAGCTCCGAACCCTCCGCGTGGGCGCCATAGAAGCGATAGACTCCGGCCGGCTCCAGCCAGCCCCGGGTCGCCCCCTCCTCGGCCAGTTCCTCCACCAGGTGCCGCAGCTCGGCGAGCTTGGCGTGTCCTTCCGCCCGTAGGCGCTCGACGTTTCCGCGCAGGCCGAGATGGCGACCGTAGAGCATCTGCTCGTTGATCCAGCCGAGGAGCTCGCTCACCTCCATCCGCACCAGCCGGCGCTCGAAGTGGGGAGGGCGGGGGATTTCCGGTGCGGGCGCGACCGCACGGCCGGCGGGAGCCTGTTCTTCCGCCGCCGCCGGCTCCGGCGCTGGTTCGTCTTCGGCCTGGGCTGCGCGCCGCCGGGTTTCGGCGACCTGGATCTCGAGTTCGGCGCGCGGGCCCTCTTCGACCAGGCGATTGGCCAGTGCGAGTCCTTCCATCGCGTCCCGGGCGTAGAGCACCAGGCCGTCGTAGCGGGGCAGGATGCGGGTTTCGGTGAAACGTCGGCTGAGGGCCGCGCCGCCGACCAGGATCGGCACGTCGATGCCCGCCTGCCGGAGGTCTTCGGCGGTGGCCACCATTTGATGGGCCGACTTGACCAGCAGGCCCGACAGACCCACCACCTGGGGGCGGTGTTCGGAGATGGCGGCAGCCAGTGTGGCGGGATCGACCTTGATACCCAGGTCGATCACCTCGTAACCATTGTTGGCGATCAGGATGCCGACCAGATTCTTGCCGATGTCGTGGACATCGCCCTTGACCGTGGCCAGCAACACCTTGCCCTTGACGGCGTGATCGCCCTTTTCCATGGAGTCCTCGAGATGGGCCACGGCGGCCTTCATCACCTCGGCCGATTGCAGGACCTCGGCGACGATCAGTTCGTTGCGTCCGAACAGTCGTCCCACCTCGCCCATGCCGTCGAGCAGGGGACCGTTGATGATCTCCAACGGGGTGTAGCGGGACAGGGCCGCTTCCAGGTCGCTGATCAGCCCTTCCCGGCGGGCTTCGACGATGCGGCGTATCAGGCGTCTTTCGAGAGCTTCCGAGTCCAGCTCCCGGTCACTACCCGCCCCCGGCTTGCGGTCCCGGTAGAGGGCGGCGAAGGGCGTGATGGGATCTTCCGTCCGGTCGTAGAGCAGGTCCAGGGCCAGGGCCTTCTCGTCGTCGGGGATCGTCGCGTAGCGGACGATCTTTTCGCTGTTGACGATCGCCAGGTCGAGCCCGGCCTCGGTGCATTCGTGCAGGAAGACCGAGTTGAGCACTTCGCGGCCCGCCGGGGGCAGCCCGAAAGAGACGTTGGAAACGCCGAGCAGGGTGGGGCACTCGGGGAAGGCCTCCTTGATCGCCCGCAGCCCCTCGATGGTTTCCCGGGCCGAGCCCCGGTAGGCCTCGTCACCGCTGGCGCAGGGGAAGACCAGGGGGTCGAAGATCAGGTCGGTGGGCGCCAGGCCGTATTTCCCCGTGAGCAGTTCGTGGGATCGGCGGGCGATGGCCAGCTTCCGTTCGGCGGTCAGCGCCATGCCCTGGTCGGGATCCTCGTCGATACAACCCACCACCAGGCTGGCGCCGAAACGCCTGACCAGGGGGGCGACCCGGGCGAAGCGCTCCTCGCCGTCTTCCAGGTTCACCGAGTTGATGATCGCCTTGCCGGGGATCATGCGCAGGGCGAGTTCGATCACCTCCGGGTCGGTGGTGTCGATCATCAGCGGCACCCGCACCCGGCGCACCAGGCTGGCCAGCAGGCGTTGCACGTCCCGCGCCTCGTCCCGGTCCGGGTCCGCCAGGCAGACATCGAGGACATGGGCCCCGGAGGCCACCTGGTTGCGCCCGACGTCGGCCGCCGCATCGAAGTCTTCCTTGTGGATCAATCGACGAAAGCGGCGCGAGCCGATCACGTTGGTGCGCTCACCGATCAGCAGGGGGCGGCGGTCTTCCTCGAGGGAGAGGTAGTCGATACCGGCCACCCGGGCCCAACGCTTTCGTATCGGCTGCCGGGGTATTGCGTCCACCGCCAGGCGGGCGAACGCTGCCACGTGTTCGGCGGTCGTGCCGCAGCAGCCGCCGATCAGGTTCAACCAGCCCTGCTCGAGGTAGCGCCCGATCGTGGCGGCCATCATCTCCGGACTCTGGCCGTAGTTGCCGTCCTCGTCGGGCAGTCCCGCGTTGGGCACGCAGGCGATGGGCACTTCGGCGATGGCGGCCAGGCTCCGCAGGGGGTCGGCCATCAGGTCCGGCCCGGTGGCGCAGTTCACGCCGAAGTAAAGCAGGTCGCGCTGCTCGAAGGAGACGTAGGCCGCCTCGATGCTCTGCCCGCAGAGGGTCGTTCCCGAGGCCTCGATGGTCACCGACAGGGCGATCGGAACCTCTCGGCCCAGTTCCTCGAAGGCCCGCTCGATACCTGACATGGCGGCCTTGATGTTCAACGGGTCGGAGGCGGTTTCCACCAGCAGGTAATCGACTCCGCCTTCCATCAGTCCGAGGGCCTGGACGCGGAAGGAGTCCTCGAGTGCCTCGAAGGTCGTCCCCCCGGTCAGCAGCAGCGAGCGGGTCGTCGGCCCCATCGAGCCGGCCACGAAACGGGGCCGCTGAGCGGTGGAGACGGCATCGGCGGCGCGCCGGGCGATCTGCGCCGCCAGGCGGTTGATTTCCCGGGCGCGATCGGCCAGGTCGTATTCCGCCAGCACCAGGGGCGTGCCCCCGAAGGTGTCGGTTTCGACGATGTCGGCACCCGCCTCGAGATATTCGCGATGTACGGTTTCGATCAGCTCGGGACGGGTCAGCAGCAGGGCCTCGTAGCAGCCCTCCAGGTGCTCGCCGCCGAAATCGGCCGGGCCGAGGTCTTCACGCCCCAGGCGCGTGCCGGTGGCCCCGTCGAGGACGAGTACCCGCTGCGCGAGGGCCTGTTTGATGTCGATTTTGTTCATGGGGGTCTGCTTGCGCTCGTCTCTGCTCATGGAGAAACATAACATCGCGTCCTGCGGAAAGGAATTCAAGCCGATCGGCCCACGTCCGTTCGAGGCACCCGGCGAGGTTTGACAGGCTCGTTCCGGTACGCCATCGTTCCTCCGCGCGATGATCGATCCTGACTTTCTCGATGAACCTTCCAAGCTGGACCTGCGCAGCCGCCTGCGTGATCCCCGGCCCTTGCTCTGTGTCGAGTTGCGCCCTCCCCGTCGTGATCTCGAGGGCGTTCGAGCCATGGAAGCCTGGATCGATGTCTACCACGCGGTGCGGGGCCTGGCGTCCAGGGACACCGTGGTTTTTCTCACCGACGATGCCGTGGGCACGGGTGAGGAGGAGAATCTCGCTCACCTGTTGCGCAACCTGGGAGACGATTCCCGCCGGGAACGGATCGTCCCCTTCCTGACCCTCAAGCATTCCCTGGACTACTGCCTGAACTACGCCGCGCGCCTGAGCGCCGAGCGCTTTCCGGGAGTGGTGGTGCTCGGCGGCGATCGCCACGACGGCATTCCCCGCTGTCTGCCCCATGCCTGGCAACTGAGGGAGAAAATCGCGGAACGACAGCCTGCCCTTCAGATCGGCGGATGGGCCAATCCCCACCGGGACCCCGATGAGCAGGCCGGCTACCTGGCCGATCACGGCGAGAGCCTGTCCTTCGTCATCACGCAGGTGGTCTCCCATCACGATCTCGCGCCGGTGGAAGCCTTCCTCGAGGCGCTGGACAGACGCGGCGTCGATCTGCCGCTGATCGCCGGCGTGTTCTACTATCGTTCCGCCCGCCGGCGAACCCTGGACCTGCTGGAAGGCTTCATTCCCGTGCCGCGGGAAGGGCTCGAAAGAGAGTTCGCGGAAGGCGCCGGAGCCGACGTGGTGGCCGCACGGACCCTCCGCGCCCTCGCCGGCCTGGGCATCGATCGCTACTATCTGAGCAATCTTCCCGGCAGCGCTGTCGCCGCGCGGATCGACAATTTGAGGACCCTGGCTGGTCTTGCCGCCCCGGAGGAAAAGAGATGAAGCCGCGCGATCCCCGACTGGCCCGACTCGTTGCGATATCCCGCACGCTCTCGGTGGGCACCGCCACCCGGCACTTGCTGATCTGTGCCCAGCCCACCAGTCCCAAGTGCTGTGCGGCCGCGGAGGGCGCGAGGGTCTGGAAGTACATCAAATCCCGGCTCAAAGAACTCGGGCTGTGTTCGGCGCCCGCGGCCTGGCGTGGCAAGCCTCTCGACACGGTGCCTGACGAGCCCCCCGGGGGAGGGCGTGTCCTGCGCACCAAGGTGGACTGCCTGCGTGTCTGCGAGAGGGGGCCCATCGCCGTGGTCTACCCGGAGGGGGTGTGGTACCACAGCGTCGACGAGCAGGTGGCGGAGAAGATCATCCAGCAGCATCTGATCGGGGGTGAGCCGGTGACCGAGAACCTCTTTGCCGGTCCCTTCTTTCCGCCGCCGGACTCCGGCGAGAGCCCCTAGGCGTGCCGCACGCAGTCGCCGAGAGCCGGGCTTCGATTCTGTCGATGGCGGCGCCGCTGATGGTGAGTTTCACCATGCGCGCGGCCTTCACTTTCGTCGACACGGCCTATGCCGCCACCATCGGCGACGCGGCGGTGGCGGCGGTGGGTCTGGCGATTCCGGCCGAGTTCCTGATGATCGCCCTGTGGGTGGGCCTGTCGACAGGATTGACCTCCTGCCTCTCCCGGGCCATGGGAGCCCGCGAGGAGAACAAGCTCGAGCAGTATCTGCGCCTGGCTCGCCGCTTCGTCTGGGGGCTGGTCCCCCTTTTCTCGCTGGTGGGCCTGTTGATCTGGTACCGGGCGCCCCGCATGGGTCTCGAACCGGAAGTCGCGCGGGCCTTCCAGCTCTACGGCACGGTGCTGATCGGTGGATCGGCCTTCACGTCGTTCTGGTCGATCATTCCCGACTCCCTGGTCAAGGCCCACCATGACACACGCACGACCATGTGGGCGGGTATCTTCTCCAACCTGCTCAACCTGGGTCTCAACACGGTCTTCGTCTTCGTCTTCCACTGGGGCATTCTCGGCATCGCCCTGTCGACCGTGATCGGTCGTTGCGCGGGCCTGGCCTATGCCGCGTGGCGGGCGGCCCGGCACGAGCGTCGCCGCCGCGCCGCCTGGGCGGGGCGCACCGTCCCCGGCCGGGACCCGGCTCCCGCGCGGGCCATCCTGGCCCTGGCCATTCCGGCGGCCCTGGGCTTCGGCCTGATGGGCATGGAGACGGCGATCGTCAATCGCATCCTCGCCGGCGTGGCCGATTCCACCGCGGCGATCGCCGCCTATTCGATCTACTACCGGGTAGCGATCTTCGTTCTCAACCCGGTGATTGCCATCGGTGTGGCCATGCTGCCTTTCGCCGCCAGGCACTTCGGTGCGGGAAACGTCGCCGCGGTTCGTCGGGGTTTGCGGGAAGCCACCCTGGCGGCCCTGGGCTACACGGTCCTGCTGGTGGCGCCGGTGATGCTGCTGGTGGCCCGCCCACTGGCCCAGGCGCTGGCGGAATCGGTGGTGACGGCCCGCTTCAGTATCGTGGGCTTGCGGCTGGTGCCCGTCGCTTGCCTGGTGGGCATTCCCTTCCTGCTGTGCCGTCCGGTGTTCGAGGGTATGCAGCGGGGCAAGCCGGGCCTGGTGATGGCCGTCTTGCGTTACGCGGTGCTGGCCGGCCCCGCGGCGTGGCTGCTGGCCACGCTGGCCCGCTCCTGGGGGCAGCCCGGGATCTACGGCGTCTACGCCGGTTTGATTCTCGCGGGCGGCGCCACCTCGGTGGTCTTCGTCCTGTGGCTGCGTCGGGCCCTGCGCGAGGCGGTGGTCACCGACCGGCAGTCCGCTTGAAATCTCCCTCCCCTGCGATGGGCCGCGCCTGGGTCGGCCGGGGGCGGGATAGAACGAATAAAACGCGGGCGGCACGGCGCCGCCCGCGTGGAGGTCGGAGGGCCGGGGAGAGTCCCCCCCGCCTCGCGCCCCATGGAAACGTTTCGGCCTGGGTCGGCCGTAGAATCAGAAGAGAAAACCGAAGAGGAAAGGCTTGAGGAACGTCCAGAACTCGAAAACCGAGTCGTCCACCGGAGGCTGGGCGGGAGCCGCCACGGGTGTGGGCATCTCCTGGCTGCCGCCGGCAATCCCTGCAGGGGTTTGGGCGAAGAGATCCGCCGAGGCCATGGGAACCACGCTGAGCAGGATGGCCAGGAGGATGGCGAGACCGAAGAACTTCTTCACGCTGCGCTGAGTCATCTTGTCTTCTCCCCATGCGGCATCGATTCGCCGCGTTCGTCGTGCAACGCCCCGGTTAAAGCAACCCCCGTGCCACACCGGCTGGGGGCCGGCCAGGGCGCGTGCTGTCAACGACTTGCCGCGCGAATCCCGCGTCCTGCCGGCAACGGCGACTCCGGGAGAGAGTGTTCAAGACCCATCGCGTGCGGGTCCAACCCGCTGGCGGGACGCGAGTTGCCCGGGTGTTCAAAATCCACCATGGCATGCGCTCGGCGGGGGGCTGGCTCCTGCGCGAGGTGAAACCTAGATTCTGCAGGGCGGAGTGCGGGACCCCGGACGCTGGTCACCCGGCAAGAGGACAGACGTGTTCGACCACCTTCCCAGATCCAGGGCCGAAGGCATGCCTCAGCCGGCGGGAAGTCGGCTGCCGCTGTTCCTGGTGCTGCTGGGTATGGCCCTGGTCATTTCCCTGGTGCCCGTGGGGGTTTTCGGACTGCTGACGGTGCGAGGCAGCCGCGAGGCCCTGGTGGTCAGCCAGCAGGAACAGCAACTTCTGCTGGCCGCTTCCACGGCCGAACGCCTCGACGCTTTTCTCGATCACGTCGGACGCGAGGCGGTCAAGCTGGGAGAAGCCTTTGGCGTGTTGCGGGCCCAGGCGGGCGGGCGTCTCGATTTTCTCCCGGAGTTCCTCGACGAGACGGTGGTGCTGATGCGCTATCGCCCCGTCGAGGGGCGGTCCTCCACCGCGGTGGTGCCGGAACTCGTGCTGAGCCATCAGCTCGAAGAGTCCCTCGATCGCGATGCCCGGGTGATTCTCGAGCATGGCGCGGCTCCCACGCCGGCTTCCGCCCGTGGTGCCGTACTCGGCGGGCCGTACTCGCTGGGTCCGGAGAGGATTCTCGCCATCACCGTTTCGGCCCCCGTTCAGCGCCGCGGACGCCTGATGGGGGTGCTCCAGGAAGTCGCGGTGCTGCAGGGGGTGTGGAACGACCTGGCCTCATCGGTGCCCGCCTCCATGCGCCTGTTCCTCGTCCGCCCCGACGGGAAACTCGTCGCCCGCACCGGTTCCGGGGGTGGGCCCACACCCCGGCAGCTCCTCGATCGAGCTATCGTGCAGGAGTTTCTGGGTATGCGGGGTCGGTCGAGGGGGGCCCAGGCCTACAAGGCCCGGGGGCCGGGAGGCGAGGTGCGCCAGTACCTCGGATCCTACTCCGCCACGGAATACGGCTGGGGCGTGTTCGTCGAGGTGGACGAAGCCCTGGCCCTGGCTCCGGTCAGCCGGCTGGTCAAGGACGTGATCTTTGGTGGCGTACTGGCTGCGGGACTCGCCATCGTCGCCGCTCTGCTGATGGGCGGGGTGATCAGCCGACCGATGGCGCGCCTGGCAGCCATTTCCAGTCGCCTGGCCGCCGGGGATTTCTCGGTGCGGGCCGGTGCCTCCCGGGTGAGGGAGATCGACGCGCTGGCGAGCAACTTCAACTTCATGGCGGCCAAGCTCGGTGACCTCGTCGAGCGTTTCCGTGCCGCGGCTCGGGACGCCAACGCCATGTTCCTCGGAACGATTCGCGCCCTGGCCGAGGCCATCGATGAAAAGGACCCCTACACCAAGGGTCACAGCGTGCGGGTCAACCGCTATGCGGTGATCATCGGGCGTTACCTGGGCTTGAGCCGGGAAGAGATGAAGGCCCTGCACGTCTCCGCCCTGCTTCACGACGTGGGAAAGATCGGTATCGACGACAGTATTCTCAAAAAGCCCGCCGCCCTGACGGCCGCCGAGTTCGAGGTGATGAAGTCCCACCCGGAACGGGGCGCCAAGATCATGGGCCGTATTCCGCAGATGAAGAGCATCATCCCCGGCATGCGTTTTCATCACGAGCGATGGAATGGCAGTGGCTACCCGCTGGGCCTGAAAGACCAGGAGATTCCCCTTCAGGCCCGTATCGTGGCTGTCGCCGACACCTTCGATGCGATGACCACCGACCGTCCTTACCAGAAGGCCTTCAGCGAGGCCGATGCCGTGGCGCGGATCAACGACCTCAAGGGCGTGGGGTTGGACCCGGAGGTGGTCGAGGCTTTCAACCGCGCCTACGAGGCCGGTGAGTTCGACGAGGTCTTTCGTACCCGGCCGAACTATTTCCAGTCGGAAGACGCCACCGACGAGGCCGAGTCCGCCCCAACAGGGCCGGAGCGTGCTGCCGCCGCATCTTCCGCCGGGTCCCCCTCCCGCGAGCAGGACCAGCAACCGGCGGAAGCCAAACCTCATCTCGAGAAGACCCTGTCGACATAAAGCAGGAGGATGCGGGCGAGGGCGTCGGCCTCGGGTCTTCGACCATGTCGCCGGGAAACATTCGGGCCGGCCGCCGGCGGCTCGCCTTCGCGCATCGAGAAGGCCTTGTCAACGGCGTGCTAGTCGACGTCCTTGACCTCTTCGAGGGGAATCTCCCGGCCGGTGCGCAGCATGCGGATCGCCCAGTTGACCCGCTCGTGGCGCAGGACCTGGCGCGAACTGCGCGAGCGCAGCAGCAAGGTCTTGAGCTGCAGCAGCCGGGGAATCATGTCCTTGCCGCCGGCTCGTGCGAGGGCCAGCAGAGGGACGAAGAACTCGCCCCCCTCTGCGCGATAGGCCGTTTCGAGCGCCCGGGACACGTGTTCGGCATGGGGCGTGCGGACCAGGGCCCGGGCGGCGGCGTTGCGGGCCGGAGTGAGGAAGGGCACCCGGTAAAGATCGTCGGTGATCAGGGAGATCAGGAAGGGCGTGGCCCGTTCGCTGTCGATCCGGTCGAGGGCTTCGGGGATCAGCTCGGGAGAGGCTTCGTAGCGCCCGAAAAGGCGGCGCAGCGGTTCGATGGCCCGGGGGTCGCCCAGATCACCGAGACGCTCCACCGCCAGCTCGATTTCTTCGGGCGTTCCGTCCTGGAGCAGGGCCAGCCAGGGTTCGATTTCCGGCTCGGTCTCGTTGACCAGGCGAATGCCGTGGGCCGTGGCTCGCAGGCGGTGGGCCAGGGCCGGAGCGGCCACCGAGTCGGCGAGGGTGTCGAGGGTGTCTGCGGCGCTCAGGGGCGCCGTGCGGGCCAGAACGGCCAGGGTCTGCTCGACGACGGGGCCGATCCTGTGCCGTACTTCGATCTCCTCCCGCAGGCGGGAGACGATGCAGGGAATCGCCCGGGGGTCCTTGCGGCGGGCCAGCGCCCGCCCCGCCTCCAGGCCCGCGTCCAGGCTCTTGGCCCGGGAGCAGCAGGAGAGCAGGGCATCGGTGGACTTCCTGCCGGGAATCCGAGCCAGGCTCTTGGCCGCGTCGATACTCAGCAGCCCCTCGCCCAGGGCCACATCCGACAGGAGCGGGGTGGCGGCCGGGGTGCTCAGTCGCCCGAAAGCCCGCACGAGCAAGGGCCGCTCGGAAGCCGATGCCCGTGGCCAGTAATCGATCAATGGCTTCTCGGCGGTCTCGCCCCCGATCAGTCCCAGCGACCAGATGGCCTTGAGTCGCACCCCCGCAGGCGCCGAGTCGGTGAGCAGGCGGGCCAGTCCCTCGGCCGCCCGGTCGGCCCGCAGGTAGCCTAGTCCCTCGGCCGCCGCTTCGACCACTCCGGGGTCGGAATCCCCGAGCCCCTCGATGAAGCGGTCGATGGCCCTGGGGTCGCCAATGCGCGCCAGGGCGATCAGGGCGAAGCGTCGGTCACCGGCTTCCTTGCGCCGGGACCATTCGAGAAGGAAATCCACCGCCCTGTCGTCGCAGATCGTTCCGAGGGCCCGCAGCGCGGCATGGCGCGCCTTCTCCGAACGGCGGGGAATCTCGCGCAACAGCACGTCCACCGCCGGCGGGCCCATGGCGCCGGCGATGAAGTCGATGGCCGTCATGTTGCGTTCGAAGGCCGTGTCCGCGTGGGTCGAGCGCATGGCCCGCACCAGGGCCGTCGGTTCGCCCGCCAGGGAAAGGGCGTAGAGCACGTCCAGGTAGGTTCTGCCCTTTTGATGCCGGAGCTGCTGTTCGAGGATCGGAATCGTGCGCGGGTCCCCGGTGGCGCCGAGGGCGTAGATCATCACCGGCCAGGTGATCTTGGAGTGCCGCTCGAGTTCCGCGACGAAGATCGGGATCGCCGGCGGGCCCAGGTCGGCGATCTCCCGCACGATCCGGGCGTGGTCCTGGGCCGAGATCGTCTGCCGCAACTGGTCGAAGAGGGCCGCCGCCCTTCGCACCAGAGCCGGGGAAGGAGCGGGGAAGGAGGGCTTGGCGCTCTCTTCGGTGGCGGCTGGGGGAGCCGGGGCGGGCTGCGGGGCGGGGGGGGCTCCCAGTGCCAGGACGGGAAACAACAGGAGCGACAGCAGGCTGCTGAGTGTCTTCATCGTCCTGGGTTGTTACCAGAGCCGGGAGGGGATGGCAAATTCCGCTGCCGCCGCCGCTCCGTTTTTCGTCCCCGGATGCCTCCCCGGTGGCTGCGCCGCTTCTTGGCTTTCGCTCCGCGTTTGCTATAATGCGACCATCGGCACCGGGCCTGGCCGCTCGCGTCCGTCGCCGGGGTTCCCATCGAGGAGGCTCCTCATGGCCCTGACACGCAGGCAGAAGCAAATCTTCGACTACATCAACGAGTTCATCGAGAGGCATGGCTTCTCGCCGAGTCTCGAGGAGATCGGTCGTCACTTCGGCCTGTCTTCGGTGGCCACGGTGCACAAACACGTGACCAACCTGGTCCGCAAAGGGTTGCTCCGCCGCTCCTGGAACCAGAACCGCTCCATCGAGGTGGTCAAGGACGACGAGGCGCCCCGGGCCGTGGAAATCCCCCTGCTCGGCCGCATCGTCGGCGACCGCCCGGTGGAGGGTATGGACAGTCGGGAGAGGCTCTCCGTGCCTTCGTGGCTGGTGGGCCACGGTCGCACCTATGCCCTGATCGCCGAGGGGGATGCGCTGCTGGACGAGCAGATTCGCAGCGGCGATGTCGTCATCATCGAGGAACGGCGGCATTTCGGCGACGATCAGCTCGCCGTGATCCTGGTCCACGGTGAAGAGCCTCGGCTCTGCCGCCTTCGGGCCGATGCCGGGCAACTCCGGCTCGGCCGCGGCGAGTCGGCGCGGCTGGCGCCGCGGGACGGAGTCGAGGTGCGGGGCGTGGTGCGGGGTGTCTTGCGCCGGTGTTGAATCCGCGCCGCTCTTCGTCTTCCCCGCGGCCGGCCGGCGAGAGCCTTCCCGGCCGCTTCGAGGTGCGTGCCGTGGGGGGAGGGCGCCGGGAAGAAGCCCACGCCATCGTCGCCTCGGATCCCGTGGTCCACATTCACGTGGGCGCTTTCCTCTGGACTCTCGGGGGCCTGCTCTCACCGCGTCCGCGCCTGGTGGGCCTTTTCGGGGGCGGGGAGCTGGTCGGCCTGATTCAGCACTGTCGGGGCCTGTCCTGGGCCGTGCGACCCGAGCGGCGGACCGATCCGCGCCTTTTCGATGCGCTGGCCGCCTTCACCGCCCGGGCCACCCGGCGGGAGGAGGTGGTGATCGGGCCCGAAGCCGGCATCGAAAGTCTGTTGCCCCGGCTGGGGGCCCACGGCCTGTGGGCCCGCGAGATCCGACGCCAGCAGATGATGGCGCCGCCCCGGGTCCTGCGGCCGCGGCGCCTGCCGACCCTCGGGCGTTTCGATCTGCGCCCGGCCACCCTCGACGACCTGCCCTGGCTGCTGGAGACCCACGGGGCGATGTGCCTGGAGGATCTGGGCGTCGACCAGGTGGCGCGTCATCCGGAGGGCTACAGCCGCTATTTCCGGGAACTGGTCCGCGAGGGGCGGAGCCTGGTGGGGGAGGGCTCGGACGGCCCGGTCTTCAAAGCGGAGATTCCGCTCGAAAGTCGCCATGCCCGCCTGGTGGAAGGTGTCTACACCCTGCCCGCGTACCGGGGCCGGGGCTTCGCCTCCCTGGCGATGCGGGAGATCCTCGAGCGCAGTTCGAACTTGGGCAAGCGGGCTTGCCTCTACGTGCATCGCCGCAACGAGGGCGCGATTCGCCTTTACCGTTCCCTCGGCTTCCGCACCGAGCGGGAATGGAGCACCATGGTTGTGGCGCGGGGCCCTGGAAGGCGTGCGGTAGAGATCTAGCCGCCCTCCCGGCGGGGGGGGCGACGATGCGCACGAGCTCCGGAGGTCGATCGCCTCGCGCATGGGTTGGGGGGGGCGCCGCCGCTTGCGGTCGTGCGAGGCGGCGCGAACCCGCGTAGTATCATGGTCGAGGAGGTTTCCCCGTCGTGAGTGCCGATCTGATCGTGCGAAGCTGTCTGTACTTCCTGGGTGCGTGGGGCCTGATCTGCGTTCTGCATGGCCTGGTCCTGGCGCGCCAGGATCGGTGGGAGCCCGCCGCGCCCGAGCCGCCCGACCATCACGGGCACTGATCGAGCGGAGCCGGGCTTCCTTTCGTTCGGCGTTCGGGATCTTCCGGCCTGACAATTTCGTCACCGTGAGAACAAAAACGAATTCGAGCGCAAGAAGAAAGCGCCTGTCCGCCTTTCAACCCGTTGAGAGGCCGTGAGATCCACAGTAGAATCCATGGCATGGTTCGTGCTCGGCACAAACCTCGCAATCGTCATAGACCCACCATCACGCCATCCTCATCGATGACGGAAGGGAGCGCTTCACCATGAGCAGGAAAGTGATACTTCTCGTCGCCCTGGTCGCCCTGCTGGGCATGTTCACTTTGGGCTGCAACACCGACGACCCCTTGCCGGTCCAGAAGACCGGTACGGTTTCCGTGACGCTGGACACCAGCTCGTCCCCGGCTCCCGCGACAGAGCCGACCGTGATGGGGGCCGTGGCCGCCGCCACGGAAGTCAACGTCACCTTCTCGGCTCTGACCCTCTACAACTCGGGCGGCAGCCCCTCGGTGGACCTGTTCACGCAACCGGTGACTTTGAACTTGCTGGACTACACCGTCGCTCAGTTGCTTGGTGACTATCCCGTACCTCCCGGGACCTACAACTGCATCGATGCCGACATCGACATGATCCAGGTGGTCGAGGGCGCCAACACCTGCACCCTGAGCAATCCCGGCTTCGATCTGCCGGGTGTCTGCCTGGGCACCGGCTTCCTCACCGTGCAGGAAGACGGCACCTACTCCCTGGTCTACCAGGTTCCGGTCGTCAACGCGTCCTGCCCCAGTGACGGCGGCATCCCCTCTTTCACCTTCGGCGATCCCAACGTTTCACTGCCCAATGGCTGATTTCGGGCCTTGGCTCACCGGCAGGGAGGCGCGTGGATTTTTCCACTGATCCTGCTGCTGGTCTCCACGGCCACCGCTGGCGAATTCTTCCCCCTTGGGCGGCGTCATCCCGTCCAGGGGGTTTTTCTTTCCCCCCCGTTGACGGACGCCGCCGTGCTTCCCGCCGGCGGTTGGCGACTGGGTTGGCGTTTCGAGGAGAGCAATACCCTCAACCGGGGCGCGACCTCCTCCGGGACCCAGGTGCTGCTCGATACGGAAAGCTCCCGGCTGGCCCTGGACCTGGGCTGGGGGCTCGGGGGCGGCTGGGAGTTGCGGGCCGAACTGCCCTGGCACTGGCGCTGGGGCGGCGTGCTGGACCGTCCCATCGAGGCGGTGGAGCGGGTCTTCTCACAGCTCAACCCCCTGCGTGGTCGGGTTCCCCGCAATGCCAGCAGGCTCTACCTGCTTGCGGATCACGCCCTGGTGATCGATCAGCGTGGTGCCGTCTCGGGCTGGGGCGACGTGGAACTGGGCCTGGTGCGAGGTGTCGTCCTGGCTTCGGGCCTCCAGGTGGCCGGCGAGTGGCGCCTGGCGCTGCCCACCGGCGACGAGAAGACCTGGTTGGGTAGTGGTGGGGTGGATCTGGCCCTGGTGCTGCGGGCCGGGAAGGGGGACGGCGGCCGGGGCTGGGTGGCCCAGGTCGCCTGGGTGGACCCGGCCGATCCCTTCGAGACGTTGCCCGGTGGTCTTTCCAGCAGGCGCCACCTGGAGGTCTCGGGGGGGGTCCGGGGGCGCCTGGGCACCCTGGGGGGGCAGGTTCAGCTCGCCTGGCGGCAGTCGGCCATCGCCGGCAGCGGTCTGGCGGAGTTCGAAGAGGATCTCTGGGAGGTGGCGGCCGGCCTGGAATGGCGTCTCAAGCCCGGCCTGACCTGGCAGGTGGGATTGATCGAAAACCTGGTGGTGGCGCCGGGGGCCGATGTCACGGTTTACAGTCGATTCGTCCTGCGCCCTTGACGGGCCGCCTTTCCTGAATAAAAATGCATAATTCATAGCCCATGCAGGACGGGAAATCCCCGCCCGGCGGGCGGAGGGTTCGACCGTGCGCATCGTGCTCGCATTCAGCGGGGGGTTGGATACGTCTTTCTGTGTCCCCTGGTTACAGGAAACCAAGGGGGCGGAAGTCATCACCGCGATTGTCGATACGGGGGGCATCCCGCGCTCCCAACTCGACGCCATCGCTCGCCAGGCCCGCGCCGTGGGGGCTGCCGAGCATCACGAGATCGATGCCCGCCAGGCGGTGTGGGACGGCTTCGTCTCCACGCTGATTCGGGGCAACGTACTGCGCGGGGAAGTCTACCCCCTCTCGGTGGCGGCCGAGCGAACGCAGCAGGCGATGGAAGTCGCCGCCCTCGCGCGCCGCCTGGGGGCCGACGCCGTGGCCCACGGCTCCACCGGGGCGGGCAACGATCAGGTGCGCTTCGACATCGTCTTCCGCACGCTGTTGCCCGAGTTGCCGATCATCGCTCCCGTGCGCAGCCTGGGGCTGAGCCGGGAGGCGAGCCAGGCCTACTTGCGGGAGCGGGGTCTGCCGGTGCCCGAGGGGAGCGGCCGCTACTCGGTCAACCAGGGTTTGTGGGGCACCACCTTCGGCGGGGAGTGGACCCACGATCCCTGGACGCCGCCGCCCGAGGACGCTTTTCCCCCGGCGGGGGAAGCTCCGGCCGTCGGGGAGGTGATCCTCGGCTGGGAGGAGGGCCTGCCGGTGACCCTGAACGAAGAGCCCCTGGCCGGGCCGGATCTGGTCGAGGCTCTCGCCGCCCTGGCCGCGCCTTACGGAATCGGCCGAGGTATCCACATCGGTGAGACCGTGCTGGGGATCAAGGGCCGGATCGGCTTCGAGGCCGCGGCGGCGCTGATCCTCATCGCGGCCCACCGGGAGCTGGAGAAGATCGTCCTGACCCGCTGGCAGGCCTTCTGGAAGGATCACCTGGCCCGCTTCTTCGGCGACCGTCTCCACGAGGGGCAGGCCCTCGATCCGGTGATGGACGACATCCGCGCCCTGATCGCCTCTTCCCAGAAGCGAGTGACGGGGCGGACCCGGGTGCGTCTCGACCGGGGGCACTTCCAGGTCGTCGGTGTGGAATCCCCCGCCAGCCTGTTCGATGCCGGGGTGGCCCGTTACGGCGAGACCCACAGCCTGTGGACCGGCGAGCAGGCCGAGGCCTTCGCCGCCATCGCCGCGATTCCCTCCCGGCTGGCCCATGGTCGCGCCAGGAGAGAAGGCGCATGAGAACCAGTCGGCTGCGCCTCGATCGCATCGCCTCCTCCACCCGAAACGCGCGGCTGGAGCGGGAGGTGATCGTGGGTGACCGCATCGAGGCGCGGGAGGGCTACGTGCTGGCCGTCCGCCTGCTCAACGACAAGAGTGCCTACAACCGCATCGAGGACCCCACGGGGCGGATGATCCGCCTTCACCGGGGGGACGTACTGGCGGGCACCCTGGGCACCCGGCGCGCCCTGCGGGGTTACGCGGGGACCGTGCCGGAGAAGATCGCCGTCGGCGACCGGCTCCATGTCCTCAACCTCGGTGGTGTGCTCGGGTGCTGCACGGCGGAGAATCCGGATCTCGGTCCGCCCTTCGAGGCCGAGGTGCTGGGGGCCGTCCTGAGCTTTCCGGGCACCGGCGACCGGGTGGGGGTCCCCGCCTCTATCGGCGCCGGGGCGATTCCCGCGGCCGCACACCTGCGACTGGAGGCGCCGCTGGTGCTCGTCGCCGGCACCTGCATGAACTCCGGCAAGACCGTCGCCGCCACCGAGATCGTCCGGGGATTGTTCCGCGCCGGGCGTAGGGTCGCCGCGGTGAAGCTGACGGGGGTGTCCCTCAGGCGGGATACCCTGGCGATGACCGACGCGGGAGCGGTGGCCGGACTGAGTTTCAACGACGCGGGGATCGTCTCGACCCACGACGACGACGTGCTGCCCGCCGCCCGAGGCCTGCTCAACCATCTGGCCGAGGAGGTGAGCCCCGACGTGGTGGTCGCTGAACTCGGTGACGGTTTGCTCGGAGAATACGGCGTCGGACGCCTGCTCGAAGACCAGGAGTTGATGGCGCGCTGTCGCGCCCTGGTGGTCTGTGCGCCGGACCAGGTCGGCGCCTGGGGCGCGATCCGGCTCCTGACCGAGCGTTTCGCCTGCCGGCCCACCGTGCTCACCGGTCCCGTCACGGACAACCAGGTGGGGACCACCTTCGTCCGCGAACACCTGGGCCTGCCGGCGCACAACGCGCGGCGCGACGCCTCGGGGCTGGTGGCGGTGATTCGGAAGGCCCTCGATGACTAGCGGGCTGAAGGTCGCGGTACTCGGAGCGGCCGGCTTCGTCGGAGGCGAGTTGCTGCGCCTGCTCGCGGTGCACCCCGCGGTCGGAAGCTTGCGGGCCTTTTCCGAAAGTCGGGCTGGTGAACCCGCCGCGGCCGTGCACCCGGCCCTGCGTCACGGACCGCCGCTGACGCTTGAGGCCGCCGATCCCGTGGAGGCGGGCCGCTGGGCCGACGTGCTGTTCCTGGCTCTGCCCCATGGGAAATCTCAGGATCTGATGGAAGCCGTCGTGGCCGGTCCGGCGCGGCTGATCGTGGACCTGTCCGCCGACTTCCGCCTGGCCGATCCGCTTCGCTTCGCCAGGACCTATGGGGAGCATCGCGCCACCGGCTTGCTCGGATCCTTCACCTACGCCCTGGCGGATCTCAAGGGCGGAGATCTCGAAGGCAAGCGCTTGCTGGCCGCGCCCGGTTGCTTCGCCACCGCTTGCCTGCTCGCCCTCGTTCCCCTGGCGCGGGCGGGTTTGCTCTCCCATCCGCCGGCCTGCTTCGCCGTCACCGGATCGACGGGGGCGGGAGTCCACCCCCGGCGCACGACCCATCACCCGGTACGGGCACACAACTTCTTTGCTTACGCCCTCGAGGGGCATCGCCACCAGGCGGAGGTGATCGATGAACTCCTGCGCCACGACGAGGCGGCCGCCGAGCCTTCGTTGATCGTGCATTCCGCACCCCTGGTGCGGGGCATCCACCTCTCGGCCCGGGTGTGGCTCGACCAGCCCCTGGGCGACGCGACGGTTCCCTACCGGGAGGCGCTCGAGGGCCGCCCCTTCGTCCACCTTCTCGATCAGCCTCCCGAGCTGGCGGCGGTGGTGGGGACGAACCATGCCCACCTTCACGCCGCCACCCGCCGCCGGGGGCGGGAGCTGATCTGCTGCGTAGCCATCGACAACCTCGTCAAGGGGGCCGCGGGCCAGGCCGTCCAGGGCATGAACCTGGCCCTGGGCCTGGAGGAGACGGCGGGTCTCGAGTTCGGAGGGATCTATCCATGCTGAGCCCGTTGATGGAGATGCCGGTCTACAGTCGCTGGCCCCTGGAGGTGGCCCGCGCCGAGGGCAGCTACCTCTGGGACCGGGGAGGGCGCCGCTACCTGGATTTCTACGCGGGGCACGCGGTGGCCGGCTCGGGCCACTGCCACCCGCGGGTCGTGGCGGCGATCCGCGAGCAGGCGGAAAAGCTGATCTTCTATTCCAGCGCCCTGCGTTCCGAGCCCCGCGAACGGCTGCTGCGGGTGCTGGGCACCCTGACTCCTCCGGGATTGACCCGGGCGTTTTTCGTCAACAGCGGCGCGGAGGCCAACGAGCAGGCCCTGGCCCTGGCTCGCCGCCGCACGGGTCGCTCGCGCGTCGTCTGCTTCGAAGGGGCTTTCCATGGACGCACGCTGGCCACCCTGGTGCTGGCCGGACTCAGGCCCTACCGCGCGTCGGCCCTCGCCAGCGCAGCGGGGGAGGCTCTCGGGGCGTTCACGCGGCGGCTTCCCTGGAACGACGCGGCCGCTGCCCGGGCCGGCATCGACGAGGAAGTGGCGGCGGTGATCGTCGAGCCGGTCCAGGGCCTGGCCGGTGCGCGTGTCGCCAGCCCGGAGTTTCTGCAGGCCCTGCGGGAAGCTTGCGACGCCGCCGGTGCGGTGCTGATCTTCGACGAGGTGCAGTCGGGTTGTCTGCGCTGCGGAGGCTTGAGCGCCGGCGTCGAGATGGGAGTGCAACCCGACCTGCTGACCCTGGCCAAGGGCATCGCCGCCGGTCTGCCCCTGGGAGCGGTGCTGGCCACCACGGCGGTCTGCGATGGACTGTCCACGGGAGATCTGGGCAGCACCTTCGGCGGGGCTCCCATTCCCTGCGCCGCCGCCGCCGCCAACCTGGCCGCCCTGGCCGAGGAGGGGCGGGCCCGACGGGCCCTCGAACACGGCCGGCGCCTCGCGGATGCGATGGCGGTGATGCCGGGCGTGGTGGGTGTGGAGGGGCGCGGATTGCTGATGGGGGTGCGCCTGGACCGGCCGGTGCGACCGGTGATCCGCGCCCTTTTCGCCAGCGGCGTGTTGACCGGGACTTCCGCCGACCCCGACGTGTTGCGCCTGCTGCCGCCGCTGGTGATCGACGACAGCGAAATCGAACTCTTTTTGCGGACGTTGAAGGAAGTGCTGGAATCTTCTCGGGAGGGACAATGATGTCCAGGCAGATGCTGGCCACCGACGAGTGGGACGACGCGGCCATCGGGGCGCTGCTCGACCGGGCCGCCCAACTCAAGGCCGGGCGGGATCCCCAGCCCCGGGCTCTGGAGGGCCGGGTCCTGGCCAATCTCTTTTTCAATCCCTCCCTGCGCACCCGGGCCTCCTTCGAGGTGGCCATGTTGCGCCACGGCGGCGCGTGTATCGCTCTCGAGCCGGGCAAGGGGGTATGGGGCTTTGAAACCCGCCCGGGAGTGGTGATGGATGGTGACGCCGCCGAACACCTGGTGGATGCGGCCCGGGTGCTCGGACGCTACGGTGATCTGCTCGGTGTGCGCGCCTTTCCCTCGGCGCCCACCTGGGAAGAGGCGCGTCGGGACGAGGTGCTGAAGATCGTCGCCCGCGAGGCGGGCGTCGGCGTGATCAACCTGGAGTCCGCCCGGCGCCATCCCTGCCAGGGTCTGGCCGACGCCCTGACGATTCGCGAGCAGCTCGGCACGCCCCGGGGCAAGCGTTTCGTGCTGGCCTGGTGCTGGCACCCCCGGGCCCTGCCCACCGCCGTTCCCGTCAGCGCGGCCCTGGCGGCGTCACGGGAAGGGATGGAGGTGGTCATCGCCCGGCCCCGGGGTTTCGATCTCGACCCGGAAGACATGCGGGCCATCGAGGCGATGGCGGGTCGCAACGGCGGAAGCGTGAGCACCACCGACGATCTCAACGCCGCCATGGAGGGCGCCGAAATCGTCTACGCCAAGAGCTGGGGCAGCCTCCGGCGCTATGGCGATGCGGAGAGCGAGGCCCGGGGCCGGGCGGGCCTGCGGCACTGGCGGATCGACGAGGACCTGATGGCGCGCACCGCGGGGGGGCAGGGCAGGCTGATGCACTGCCTGCCCCTGCGCCGCAACGTGATCGTCACCGATGGTGTGCTCGACGGCCCCTGGTCGGTGGTCACCGACCAGGCGGAGAATCGTCTGCACGTGCAGCGGGCCTTGTTGCTCGACCTGCTGGGAGATGCCTGATGAGTGAACTGGTGGCGGCCCTCAAGGGCGCGCTGGACTACACACGGCTCTATCGCCGACAGACCTTCGTGCTGAAGATCGGTGGCGAGACCCTGGGCGATCCCCGGGCGGTGCGCAACCTGGCCATGCAGGTCGCCCTGCTCGATTCCTTGTCGATTCGCCTGGTGGTGGTCCATGGCGGCGGACCCCAGGCCACTCGCCTGAGCCGGGAGCTGGGAGTTCCCGTGGAGATCGTCGCCGGCAGGCGAGTGACCAGCCCCGCCACCCTGGAGGTGGCCAAGATGGTCTTCGCCGGCCAGCTCAACGTGGAGTTGCTCGCCGCCCTGCGCAGCCAGGGTGTGCGGGGCGTGGGCCTGTCGGGGGTGGACGCCAACCTGATCACCGCCCGGCGGAGGGAGAAGGTCACCGTCAAGGACGACGATGGCAGTCGGCGCGAGGTGGACTACGGCGAGGTGGGAGACGTGACCGCGGTGGATCCCACCCTGATCGAGACTCTCGTCGCCCGCCACTACGTGCCCGTGGTGGCTTCCCTGGCCGCCACGGACGAGGGGCGGGTGCTCAACGTCAACGCGGACACCATCGCCGAACGGCTGGCCGTGGCCCTGGAGGCCAAGAAGCTGATCTTTCTCACTTCCAGTCCGGGCCTGCTGCGGGATGTGGACGACTCCTCGAGCCTGGTGACCTTCGCCTCGCCTGAGGATCTGCTCGAGATGCTCGAGAGCGGCGCGATCAGCGCCGGCATGCGGCCCAAGGTGGAGGCCTGCCTGCGGGCGGTGAAGGGAGGCGTCAAGCGGACCCACATCATCGACGGCCGGGCCGAGGATTCGCTCCTGATCGAGCTGTTCACCGGTGCCGGGGCGGGGACGATGATCGTCGGGCAGCGCGAGGCGGAGAGCTACCGGGAGAAAGAGCATTGAGCGACGCTTCCGCGACTGAACTGCTCGCCGCCCTGGTGCGGATTCCCAGCCCTTCCGGCGAGGAAGGAAAGGTGGCCGCCTGTCTCGAGCGGTGGGCGGCGGCGGCGGGACTGGCCGCCTCGCGGGACGAGGCGGCGGTGCGCATCGAGGTGCCCGGTGCCGCTCCGGGACCCACCCTGCTGCTGGCCTCTCACCTGGACACGGTGCCCGCGGGAGATGCCTGGGAGGTCGATCCCTTCGCCGCTGTCGTGCGCGATGGTGCCCTGTGGGGCCGCGGTGCGGTCGATGCCAAGGGGCCGCTGAGCGCCATGTGCGCGGCCGCGGCGCGCCTGGCTGCGGAGGGGGGGCCGCGTCGGGGTCGCCTGGTGGTGCTGGCGACCTACGGGGAGGAGACCCGCCACACTTCCATGCCCCGCGCTCTCGAGGCCCTCGGATCCCCCCCGGATGGAGCGGTGGTGGGCGAGCCCACCGGTCTCGAGCCCTGTATCGCCCAGCGGGGTCTGCTGATCCTCGAGGCGATCTGGGAGGGGGCGGCCGTTCACGCGGGCTGGGCCGCGGAGCTGGAGGCACGTCCCGCAAGCGCCCTGGACGCCGCGGTGCGGGGCCTGGCCCGGTTGGAGGGCCTGGAGCTGGCGCCGAAAGATTCCGTTCTGGGACGGACGGTGGCTACGCCCACGGTGATGCAGGCAGGCAGCGCCCGCAATGTGACGCCGGAGAGGGCGAGTGTCGTGCTGGATGTACGCACCACGCCCGTGGCGGACTACGATACGCTGCGTCGGCGCCTGGCCGATGCCATGGGAGCCGAGATACGCGTGATCTCCGACCGGCTGCGCCCCGCCCGCACACCGGAAGGCTCGCGGCTGCTCGCCTTGCTGCTCGAGCAGCGGCCCGACGCCGTACCCTTCGCCTCGCCCACGTCTTCGGACTGGGTCTTCCTGCGGGATGTGGACGCCATCAAGCTCGGGCCGGGGGATTCCCGCCTGTCGCACACCAGTCGGGAGGCGATGCCGCTGACCGAAGTGGAAGAAGGGGTTCGACTCTATCTGGACCTGGCGCGGGCCTTCCTGGCGTGAGGAGCGCGCCGCAGAGGGGAGAGTCACGGGGATGAGAGCCAGTCAGCGTCGTCGGCGGGCCATTCAGCAGCTCGTGCGTCGTCGGAAGATCTCCACCCAGCAGGAACTGGTCGAAGCCCTCGAGGACCTGGGTTTCCCGGTCAGCCAGGCCTCGGTATCCCGGGACATCACGGCCCTGCGCCTGGTCAAGGTGGACGGTTGCTACGCTCCTCCCGCCCAGGCCGTTCCCGAAGACGACCCCCGCCAAGCGCGCCTGAAAGCGTCAGTGCTCGGTGTGCGTACCGCCGGTGAAAACCTGGTGGTGCTGATCACTCCCCCCGGCGAGGCCAGTGCCGTGGGTCTGGCCATCGACGACCTGGACCTGCCCGGACTGGTGGGCAGCGTGGCCGGGGACGACACGGTCTTCGTCGCTGTCGACACGCCTCCCGGTGCGGCTTCTTTTGCCGGCAGCCTGGCTCGCCGGCTCCACTTGCGGGATTGACGCGGCTTGCGGTCGCGGCGCCCGCGAGGCGTGCGTCGCGCTCAGGGCTCGTGGGTAAAGACGCGGAAGCGTCCTGGTTCTTCGGGGAAGTGTTTCCCGACGATCCTCTGCCGCAGGCCGTGGTGAAAGCTGCCGGCGCCGGTGTGCACCAGTGGACTTTCGGGGGGAAGTTCGAAGCGGGGAATCGGTCGCCCCTGGGCGTTGCGCAGGACGCGCGCCGCGTCGAGGTCTTCGATTTCGAATTCATACAGGCCCTGGTAGACATCGAATGTATTGGCGGGGGTGACGATCAGGCGCAGTGTGTCGTCGTCAGGGCTGCGGTAAATCGCGGGCGCCGTGAAATACGAGAAGAAGGCCCCGAAGGGTTTGGCGTCGTCCGCCGCGAGGAGGACACCGAGGTACTCCCAGGCTTCTCCGTCGGCGCTCCTGAGCAGGACGATATCGCCTTCACACGCGCCCCCATCGGGGCAGAACATGGCCGACAGCGCAAGATAGAGCTTGCCCCGGGAGACGTGGCCACCGGGCTCGGTATAGACGAGGTACTTCGTGTTCGCCGGCACCGGGTCGATCGGCTCGCCATGGGCCCAAGGATCGGTGGCAGCCGTCAGGCGGTCGTTGTACGCCAGTCCGGCGAACAAGCGCCGTTCTTTCGCGCTCAGGGTGTCGATGTCCGGTTCGGCATCGGGAGTCGGCCGGTTGCGCATCGACTTGTGCGCGATCCAGCTGTAGTCGAACAGTCTTTCGCCGGATGCGTCCTCCGGATAGGTTTGGTAGAACAGGTCCCATTCACCGTTCTTTCGGCGCCAGGTGACCGTTGGAACCTCGTGCACCCACCGCAGCTCACCGAACTGGGGATCGCTTGCGGGGGTGATGTCGTTGATGTCCGTGACGGCCACCACGCATCGCGGCGCGGCGGCGTCGACGAAGCCGAGTTCCGTACGTACGAGGGTGAAGGAAGCCGGGCCGGAAGCGACCCGGGAATAGGCGCCGAAGGCCCCGGCCCGCCCTCTCCAAAGGCCCTCGGCCACGCCCAGGTCCAGGTCGAAGTCGCCGTCCGGGCCCTGGCTCTCGAAGCCGAGTTGTTGAAGCGACGAGGAAGAGCGAACGAGGTAGTACCTGACGTGCCCCGTCGGCTGGCTGTCGATCCACTCTCGCTCCCGCGTGCTGGTCAGCAGGTTTTCGGGAGTGACGACCGCGGTCGGGTCTTCCGACCCGTAGAGTTCGAAACCCGGGTCCGCCCCGGTCCAGCGCAGGGTGACCTCGTTTGCCGCCGGGCCCTTGAGAGCCGTCAACTCCAGTCCGTCCGGAAGACACGCGGAGCGGGCGACGGCCACCGTGGCGTAGAGGACCGCGAGTGCGGCGAGCCCTCGAAGGCAACGGGGTGCGAGAGGTGCCGGAGTGGGAATTTTCACTTCGAGAAGATACAGCCCGCAGGCATCGGATTCCAATGGATTCCCAGGACAAACGCGCCCCGGTCGCATCCGGGGGGCGATGCCGGATGGATCCTGGAGCGGGGATTCCCGGGTTTGCGTCTCCCATCCCTTCGCGGTCGCCGCCGGGGTTGCCGTTTTCTTCGACGAGGCGACGTTCACCATGGCGGTCACCCCTCCGTGAGGTGCGGATGCACTGGATTCCCGGCGTGGTTAGCCGGAGAGATGCTGCTCCCCATAGTCGGCACTGGATGGAAAGCCCAGCCCGGCGCGGATGTCCTCGAGGATCAGGTAGGTGGCGGGGACCAGGATCAGGGTCACGAAGGTCGCGAAGATGACCCCGAAGCCCAGGCTGATCGCCATCGGAATCAGGAACTGGGCCTGCATGCTCTTCTCGAGCAGCAGGGGCGTCAGCCCGGCGAAGGTGGTCAGGGAAGTCAGCAGGATCGGGCGGAAGCGAGCGACGCCCGCGGTGCGCACCGCCTGGTGCAGGGACAGGCCTTCCCTTCGTCGGCGGTTGACGTAGTCCACCATCACCAGCGAGTCGTTGACCACCACCCCCGTCAGGGCCACCGCCCCGAAGGCCGAGAGGATCGTCAGGTTCATGCCCATCACCACGTGCCCCCACACCGCTCCGACCAGTCCGAAGGGAATGGCCGTCATCACGACCACCGGTTGGATGTAGGAGCGGAAGGGGATGGCCATCAGCCCGTAGATCGCCACCAGGGCGATGATGAAGCCGCGCGTCAGGCCGCTGATCGTATCGCGCTGCTCACGCTGCTGGCCCTCGAGGGTATAGCGCACACCCGGGTGCCGGGAGAGGATCTCGGGGAGTTCGCCGCCCCGCACGCCGGCCAGTATCTCTTCTGCGTTGCCCCGGGCGTCATCCACGTTGGCCGTGACGCTGATCACCCGCGCCCGGTCCACGCGGCGGATGGTGGCATAGCCCCGGCCGACGGTGGTCCGGGCCACGTGGGCCAGGGGCACCCCGACACCGTCGGAGGTGCGAATGCGCATGCGGTCCAGGTCGCCCAGGTTGCGTCGCTGTCGAGCTGGATAGCGCACCATCACACGGACGTCGTAGCGGCCGCGCTGCACCCGCTGGGCCTCCTCGCCGTAGAAGGCCTGGCGCACCTGGCGGGCCACGTCGGAAAGTGTCAGCCCGAGGCTCTCGGCGGCCGGCAGCATCTCGAAGCGAATCTCCTTCTTGCCCGGACGGAAGCTGTCGGCCACGTCGTAGACGCCGGGATATCCCGCCAGCGCGTTCTTGAGTTCCGTCGCCGCCTGCTGCAGGTCGCCCACTTCCGTTCCGGAGAGCTGGATCTCGATCGGCGCACCGGGGGAGAAGAGCGACGAGGAGAAGGTCAGTTCCAGGGCGTCGGGTATCGGATCCAGGGCCTCACGCCAGAGCTGCACGATGCGCGTGCTCGAAATCGAACGCTCTTCCGCGGGGGCCAGTTCGATGGCCACTTCGCCCAGGTGAGATCCCGAGGCGCGATCCGCGATCTGGCCGCCGTTGGAACCGCGGATGTCCCGCACCGGCTGTTCACCGACCGAGGCGAGCACATGGCGGAATATCGGCCGGCCCTCGCCGGCCTCGCGGTCGAGCCGCGCCTGCACCCGGCGTGCGGCGGCCTCGATCCGGCCAATGGCCTCGAGGGTGCGCTCGACGGGGGTGCCTTGGGGCATGGTCAGATCGGCGGTGACGAAGTCGGCCTCCACCTCCGGAAAGAAGGTGAACTTGATGTAGCCGCCCCGCACCAGGCCGGCCGTGAGCAGCAGGCTGGCCGCCCCGACGGCCAAGACCGCGTAGCGCCAGCGCAACCCCAGTTCCAGGCTCGGCCGGTAGATCCGGTCCACGAAGAGCTGCACGCGACGGGCGAAGCCTTGCTGCAGGCGCCGCCAGGCCCGTACGGGAGCCCAGAGGGCCGTCTCGTCCCGGGGCGGCCTGAGGTGGCGCAGGTGCACGGGCAGAACCAGCAGGGACTCGACCAGGGAAAAGAGGAGGGTGGGGATCACGATCAGCGGGATGACCCGCATGATCTTGCCCGTCATGCCTTCCACGTGCAGCAGGGGAACGAAAGCCGCCACGGTGGTCAGCACGGCGAAGATCACCGGCACGCCCACCTCGTGGACACCGTCCACGGCTGCCTGGGCCCCGGTGCCCGTCAGGGTTTGCCGGGTGTGGATATTCTCTCCGACCACGATGGCGTCATCGACGATGATGCCCAGCACCACGATGAAGGCGAAGAGGGAGATCAGGTTGATCGAGACGCCCAGGGTGGGCATCAGCCACAGCCCGCCGAGGAAAGAGATGGGAATGCCCAGGCTGACCCAGAAGGCCAGGCGCATGCGAAGGAAGAGGGCGAGGATGAGGAAGACAAGCACGAAGCCCATGCGGCCGTTGCGGATCAGCAGGTCCTGGCGGTCCCGCAGCACCTTGGACATGTCCTGCCATGTTGTCAGGTGGATGCCATCGGGCAGGCGCCGCTCGGCTTCGGTGATGTAGGCCTTGACCTTGGCCGCGATGTCGAGAGCGTTCTCCTGGCCCACCCGGTAGACCTTGAGCATCACCGACGGCTGGCCGTCGAAGAGGGCCGCCTGGTCCGTCTCGGCGAAGCCGTCGATCACACGCGCCACGTCGCCGAGGTGCAGGCGACTGCCGTCGGGAAGCGCGATCAACGGCAGCTTCTCGAAGTCTCGGGCGGAGTAGGCCTGGCCCTGGGTCCGCAGGAGGATCTCGCCGCCCCGGGTGCGGAGGGAGCCTCCTGGAAGATCGATGGACGAGCGGCGCACCGCCTGGGCGACCGCATCGAAAGTCAACCCGTAGCGTCGAAGTTGTTCCTCGGAGATTTCGATGGAGATCTCGTAGGGACGTACGCCGGTGAGTTCGACGATGGTGATGCCGGGCAGGGCCGCGATCTCGTCCCGCACCTCTTCGCCGATGGCCCGCAAGGTGTGTTCGTCGGTCTGTCCCGCAATCGCCACGTTGATCACTTGCCGGCGGTTGGTGATTTCGGCGATGACGGGCTTTTCCACCTCGTCGGGAAAGGTGTCGATGGCGTCGACACGGGATTTGATGTCGTCGAGCACCCGCTGGCCGTCGGCATCGGGGAAGAGCTCCGCGGTGATCAGCGCCACGCCTTCATTGGCCAGGGACGTGATCTGCTTGACCCCGTCGATGCCGTCGATGGCTTCCTCCACCCGCAGGCAAACCGCCTGTTCCACCTCTTCGGGAGAGGCGCCCAGGTAGGGCACGGTGATGCTGACCCGGTCCATGCTGAACTCGGGGAAGACTTCGCGCTTGATCGAGGTTACCGTGGCCAGACCGCCGGCGACGATCGCGATCATGATCAGGTTCGCGGCGACGGGGTTGTCGACGAACCATGCGAAAACGCGCTTCATGGCGTGATCGCCTCGTCGGAAGGTTCCTGCGGGAAGGGACGGACTCGCATGCCGTCGACGACCCGACTCAGGGGGGTCAGGCAGACGCGCTCGCCGTCCTCGAGGCCGCCGACGATCCAGGCCGTCTCGCCATCGAGGCGATAAATGTCCACCGGTCGTCGATGCAGGCGCTGCTCGTCGTCCACGACCAGTACCACGTCGCCTTCCCGCAGGGCCTCGCGGGGTATGGCCATCAGCCGCGGCAGGCGCTTGCCGACGATCTCGGCTTCCACGAAAGAGCCCGGCGTCAACGGCGGCCGCTGGGCGCCGCTGTTCCGGCCATAGGGGTCCTCGACCCGGGCGATGGCGCGAATCATCCGTGTGCGGGGATCCACCGCGCCGTCGATGCGCACGATCCGCCCTCGCCACACGTGGCGCTGGCCGCCGAAGCGGGAGGTGATGCGTACCTCGGGCCGCGGGGAGCGGCCCGGTCGCGGCGCCAGGGGCAGGTCGACGAAACCCGCCTCGTCCTCGCCCAGGGGCAGCGGAATCTCCACCCAGTCGGTGGCGTAGATTCGGGCCAGGGGCGTGCCGGGAGGCAGGTACTGGCCCCGGTCCACCAGTTGGGCCCGCACCCGGCCGTCGAAGGGCGCGCGGAGCGTGGTGCGCTCCAGGTTACGGCGAGCCTGGTCGCGGACCGCCTCGGCCGCGGCCAGCGCCGCCCGGGCCTCACGGAGTTGGAGTTCGTGGCTGACCAGGGGCGGCGCCGGCCCGCCCTCGCCGGCTTCCCACTCCTCCAACGCCAACCGGGCGTCGGCCTCTTCCCGGGCCAGCCGCACCTCGGCCTGGCTGACCGCCGCCTCGGCCTGGGCCAGGGCGCCGACGTAGTCCGCAGGATCGATGCGGGCCAGCACCGCGTCCTTGACGAAGAAGCTGCCTGCCGCCAGCTCCGGGGCGACGAAGATCAGCCGTCCGCCCACTTCGGCAACCAGGGTGCTTTCCGTGCGTGGCTCCACCGTGCCCTCGGTGCGTACCACCATGGTGGCCGGCGCCGGCCGGACGACCTGCACCCGCACCAGCGGAGCCAGCGGGCGGGGCGCCTTCCGGGTGACCGGCTTGCGCAACAGGATCATCGCCGCGGTGGCCGCGACGGCCAGCAGCAGGATCAACAACGGCAGCACGACACGTGGCGCCAGCGGGCCTCTTCCGGTGGCGGCTGAAGGTTGGTCGGTCATCGGCTGGAAACCTCTGTGGGGTCGTCGGTGGCGGGACGGAGGAATCCCCCACCGAGAGCGAGATGCAAGTCGATGCGGTGGGTCAGTCGGGCCTGTCGAGCGCCGATCCACCGGCTGCGAGCCGTGAAGACCTGCTGCCGTGCGTCCAGCAGATCGGGGAGGGCGGTCAGGCCTTCCCGGTAGCGCCGCTCGGCCAGCCGTGCGTCGGCCTGGGCCTGGCGCAGGATCACTTCGGCCTGGGACTCCTCGGCCCGGAGTCGCGGCTCGGCGGCGAGCAACGTTTCCACTTCGGCGAAGGCTCGCAGCAGGGCCTGGGCGAAGGCCTCGGCGGCTTCCCGGGCACGGGCGAAGGCCAGGTCTTCGCCGGCGGCGAGCCGCCCGCCCTGGAAGAGGGGGGCCAGCACCCCGGTGGCCAGGCTCCAGACCTTGAAATCGGAATCGAGCAGGTGGCCCAGGTCCGGCGAGGCGGAGCCTCCGCTGGCTGTCAGGTTCAACCGGGGATAGCGCGCCCGGTGGGCCTGGCGCAGGCGGGCGTCGGCGGCCTCGAGCTGCCATTCCGCCGCGCGCAGGTCGGGCCGGCGGGAGAGGATTTCGGCGGGAAGTCCTGCGGGTACCGGGCCGGGCACCTCGGGCAGGGCTTCGGTGGGTGCGAGGCTTCCCGCGGGGTAGCGTCCGGTGAGGACTTCGAGTTGCCGGCGCGCCGCGTCCACCTGGCGCTCGGCGGCGGCCACGGTGGCGTCGGCGGCGGCGAGGGCCGAGCGCCGGACCCGCACCTGGCTGATCGTGATCCGCCCCGCCCGATATCGACGCTCGGCCGCCTCCAGGGACTGCTGGTGGGTGCGTTGGATGCGGCGGGCCAGGTCGAGTTGCTCCCGGCCCGCCACCACTGCCAGCCAGGCCTTGGCGGTCTGCGCGGCCAGGGAAAGTCTCGCGCCTTCGAACAGGGCACGTGCCGCCTGGTGGTCGGCCAGGGTCGCCTGGTGCGCGGCACGCAGCCGGCCCCACAGGTCGGCTTCCCAGGAGACGTCGAGAGAGGCTCCCCAGGTGGTGGTGTGCACGGCGAACACGCCCTGGCGCGAGCCGGGAAGGGGCAGTCCGAAAAAGGCGCTGCGCTGACGCCGGCCGTTGAGTCCGGCGGAGATCTGGGGCTGGCGGTCGGCACCGGCGATCCGGGCCAGGGCCACCGCCTGTTCGATCCGGGCCGCCGCCGCTCCCAGATCGTGGTTGCGGTCGGTGGCTTCGGTCACCAGCCGGGCGAGTTCCGCGCTGCCCAGGGAGACGATCCAATCCTCGGGGACGGGCGCGGTCTCGAATGTCAGCGCGGTCCAGGTGGAGGGAGGCTCGGGGGGGGCGGGAAGCGGAGGACGGACCGCCGTACAGGCCCCGGCCAGGGCCAGGGCCAGCCCGCCCGCGGAGAGGATGCTCGGGCGGAGGATCATCTCTGTCCTTTCCCGGCGTCGTGGCGCCGGACGGCGTCCCGAAAACCTGCGGCGGAAAAGGCCACCATGCGTTCGAGGGCGCCCCGGTCGTCGTCCACGTCGACCAGCTCACCCACCAGGCGGCGGGTCTGCTCCCGGCCGATCATCAGGTGGACCATCACGCCGACGGCGAAGTTCAGGCACCAGGCCACCTCTTCCGGCGGGAGGCTCGGCAGGGCCTGGCCCAGGGCCTGTCGGTAGCGTCGGGCGGTTTCGGCGATCTGGTCGTGGAAGATGTCGAGAATCCGGGGAGCCGGGTCGGCCATCACCTTGCCCATCAGTCGCAGAAAAGGGTCGCGGCGTTCGTGGCTCTCACCGTGGAGCAGCTCCAGGGCCGGGGCGAAGAAGGCCGTCAGCAGGGCTTCGAGTCGGGGAGGCCGATTCTCCTCACGGGCGCGGGCCAGCTCCCCGTCGAGGAGGGTCAGGCGGCGCTCGGCCAGGGGCACCAGGCGGCGTGCGAGCACCGCCCGGAAGAGATCGACCTTGGAGCCGAAGTGGTAGTTGACCGCCGCCACGTTGGCCTGGGCCCGCTGGGTGATCTCTCGCAGCGAGGCTCCATCGAAGCCGAATTCGGCAAAGGCCAGTTCGGCAGCGTCGAGAATGCGGCTTCTGGTGGTTTTTTCCGGCACGCCCCCTCCGCCTTCGAAGACTTTTCAATCAATCGCTTGAATCAACCGTTTCAATATACCACCGTGGAGCGAACAATGTTGTTCCCGGCTGCCCGGCCGGGGGGGCGCCGGGCACCGGCCTCCTTGGAGCGCGCCGGCGGCGCCCGCAGGCCCCCCCTCCCGGCGCCGCCGGGCGCGGGAGCGCCCCGGGATCCATCGGCCGGGCCGGCCGGGCGCGCTCAGAAAGCGTTCTTCAGGTCGTGGGGCTTGACTTCCAGGTGGGACGGGAAGGGCAGGCGGCGGCGATAGACCGCCTCCCAGGTCGGCGGCAGGTCCACCTCG